>DATFXE010000027.1:0-10189 GCA_035258585.1 Roseiflexaceae bacterium
CAGCTGGCCGCGATTGCGGGCGACGCCGGAGCGCCCGAACCACGCCATGCTAAGCGCTAATAGAGCTACCATGAAAAGCAACATAAGACGGCCGGGCGTTCGATCAGGTCGCCAAATTACCGCCCCTCCATGCCTATTCTCCTTCCTGGCGAACACACAGGTGACCGAGCGCCCTCTTGGGGGTGCGCTGGGATCGATTAGTTTGAAAGAGCCCTGTACGGCTAACAACGCAACCTGGCTGCCGTTTTCGCGCAGGCGATCGATCTGTCCGTGCATTGTTGTACTACAGGCTATCAGGATGAGCGATACTCTATACTTCCTTACGGATCTCTGCACAATTAACTAATGTCTTGATTGGGGAGGTCTGGAGGGGCCTTCGGCCCCTCCAGACCTCCCCAATGGTGCGGGGGCGGCGAAGCCGCCCCCGCACCCCCACCAAAAGATAAGCAACCAATGCAGATATCAATAAAGTGCGAACGCAGTGTAGTGAAAGGCAGCGACTATGGACCAGCAGTTGTTCGACCTCACCAACAGTGTCGTCGTGGTAACCGGCGGCGGGCGCGGGCTGGGCGCGGCGCTGGCGCTCGGCTTTGCCGAGGCCGGCGCGCGCGTGGCGATCGGCGATCAGGATGCGCGCACGGCCGAAGGCAGCGCCGCGCAGATCCGCGAGCGCGGCGGCCAGGCGGCCGCGGCCGGCTGCGATATCACCAACCCGCAGCAGGTGCGGGCGCTGCTCGACATGGCGCAGCAGCAGTTTGGCGCGCTGGATGTGCTGGTGAATAACGCCGGGATCAACATCCCCAAGCCGGCCGAGGAGCTGAGCCTGGAAGAGTGGAGCCGGATCGTCGGGGTGAATCTGACCGGCACCTTCATCGGCTGCCAGGCCGCCGGTGCGCTGATGCTGGCGCGCGGCAGCGGTTGTATTATCAATATCTGCTCGGTGCACGGCCATGTGGGCAGCTATGTCCACAAAGCCGCAGCCTACAACGCCAGCAAGGCCGGCGTGATCAACCTGACTCGCTCACTGGCGCTTGAGTGGGGCGACCGCGGCGTGCGGGTGAATGGCATCTCGCCCGGCCCGCTGCGCACCGAGTTGATGGCAACGCGCCTGGCCGACCCCGATTATGTGCGCAAGAGCCTGGAGCGGTTGGCGCTCAAGCGCGTCGGGACGCCCCAGGATGTGGTTGGCGCGGCGCTGTTCCTGGCCTCGCCGGCGGCAGCCTGGATCACCGGCCAGATTCTGGGAGTGGATGGCGGCTGGTTGGCGGGGTAGGAGGCTGGGTATTGGGGATTTTAGAGATTGGGAGAAAACAATCCCCAGTCCCTAATCGCCAGTCGCCGCATAGCGCGCCTGCCGCAGAGTGCTCATCTTTTGTTACAATATGCACAGAGAACCCGCCGCCCGCAACACCTGAGGATGCCTGCGCCATGCCACCGATCACCGTCCACGATGTCGTTCGTCTCGCCCTGCCGCCCGGCACCACGATCGTCGCTGGCGCCTCGGGCTTACAGCACCAGGTGACCTGGGTGGCCACGCCGCGCACCACACCGCCGGCGTTCGTGAATCTGCGCGGCGGCGAGCTTGCGCTGGTGTCGGTTGCGGCGATCCACGCACTGGACGAGCGGCTGACGCTGAGTAACCTGGTCGAGCGGCTGGCGCCCGTGCCGATCTCGGCGATCGCAGCGCTCGGCGAGGTCTCCGACGCGGCGCGCGCCGCCGCCGACAATGCGCGGATGCCGCTGCTGAACCTGCCCGATGGCGCCGATCTGCGCGAGGTCGAGCGCGAGGTACAGCGGCTGATCGGCGACTACGAGGCCCAGATCGACCGACGCGCGGCTCAGCTTGGCAACCTGCTGACGCAGCGCTCGCTGGCTGGGGCCGGCCTGCAAGGGCTGCTCGACACGCTGGCCGAGCGCACTGGGCAGGGCGTGGCCAGCTACACCGCGAGTGGCGAGCTGCGCGCGATGAAGGCGCGTGGGTCGATTCGGGTAGCATTGCAGACGCTGCGGCCGACTACGCCCGGAGCGATGACGCACCTGGGCCAGGCGATCTGGGTTCAGCCGTTGGGTGCCGGCGGCGAGCGCCTGGGCTTTCTGGCGCTGGCCGGCGAGAAGCTGGACGATTGGGACCACCAGGCCGCACAACAGGGCGCCACCGCGCTGGCTCTGGAGCTGGCCAAAGAGCAGGCGGTGATCGCGGCCGAGGATAGATTGCGCGGCGACTTCGTGCAGATGGTGCTGGCCGGCCCGCCGGCCGACAGCGAGGCGCTGCTGCGGCGCGGCCAGGAGCTAGGCTACGATCTGCGCAAGCCGCATGTCGCGCTGCTCTGTTCGGTTGGCAAACCCGATGAGCCGGCCGCCGCGCGCGCGGCGGCCGCGCTTGGCAGCGCGCTCGGCGCGCTGGGGATCAGCGCGCCGACCATGCGCCGCGTGGATGGCGTGCTATGCTATCTGCCGCTGCTCGACCCGGCCGAGCGCCCACGCGAGCTGGCCGAGCAACTGCACATGCGTCTGGCGGCTGACGCTTCGGCGCTTGTGCCGAACCTGACACTGGCGATCGGCAAGGAGGCCGCCACTGTCGCGGCCTGGGCGCGCTCGCTGCGCGAGGCCGAGCAGGCGCTGCTGCTTGGCCGCCAGCTGCTCGACACTAGCCGCGTGCTCGACTTCGGCGACCTGGGAGTCTATCGCCTGCTGGTGCTGCTGCGCGAGTCGCCCGAGCTGTGGGAGTTCTACCGCGCGACCCTGGCCGCCCTGGCCGACTACGATCATCGCCAGGGCGCCGAGCTGCTCAAGACGCTGGAGGCATTCTTCGCCAATCTCGGCAACCTGGCGCGCACCGCCGAGGCACTGCACGTCCACCGCAATACGCTGCTCTACCGGCTAGACCGGATCGGCGAGATCAGCGGCCTTAATCTCGACGACGCCGAGGATCGTCTGGCGCTCTGGATCGCGCTCAAGGCCAACCGGGTGTTGCACACGCTGGAGACGGACGAGGAACTCTAGCGATAGATTGGCAGCAGGGCAGTCTCGACGTATTGCTTGATCTTCTTCAGATCCCCGAGTGGATCGGGCGCGGTATCCAGCTCGAGCACGGCCCACCCGCGATACTGGAGGTCGCGCAGCAAGCGCAGCCAGGCCGGCCAGTCGACCACCCCGGTCCCGACGGGCGCAAACCACTGGATCTGGCGGTCGTAGATTGTCTCGTCGATCGGCACATCGGCCGGGGCCGGGCCGCTCGAATCCTTCCAATGGGTGATCAGCAGCCGATCGCGATGCCGCCTGGCGATCTGGATCGGGTCCGAGCCGGCGACAGTGAATTGCGCGGTATCGGGACACAGGAAGACGTAGGTTGGGTCCGTCAGCAGCATGAACAGGTCGACGTCGCGGCTGTTGCGAAACATGGTGAAGGCTTCGGGATGCAGCGCCAGCTTGACGCCGTACTTCAACGTCGCATATCCCATCCGATTCAACAGATCGGCGATCGTTTCGGCCCGCTTGAGATCGACGAAGAGCGGCGGCTCGGCGTCGCGGCTGCTACGCAGCGGCAAAGCTGTGATCAGGATCTCGGATCCGCAGTCGCGTAGAAACTCGGCATAGCCGCTGGCCATCTCCAGAAGCTGGGCGTGATCGGCGGGGTCGCCAAAATCGGCGGAGCGGTCGGTGCCGGGTATGCGGGTCGAGAAGAAGCCGCTGCACACCTCCAGCCCGCGCTCGCCGAGGGCAGAAGCAAAACCGCGCGCCGAGCCATAGGCGGCCTTTGCACTGTGCCAATCGCCAGGGGCGAATGTGATCTCGATCCCGTCGAGGCCAGCCTCGCGAGAGGTATCGAGGATATGTTCCCAGAAGCGCGGCGGGTCCCATTTGCCGCTGCTAAACAGGTTCCTCAGCGAGTCCATCCCACCCGACATGCCCCAGAAGTGCGGATCGTAAAAGGTGACCAGGTCGGTGGCAAACTTGATATTCCTGGATTCGGTCATATGAGTACACCTTCCGTAGCTATGTTCTATATCCAGGCAGGCATTACTGACAGGACTTACGCGGTGCTCCAAATGTGGTCCTTCGCAGCGGTACTTTATCTTCCTTTTGTTTTTCGTTTTTTTCGCTCTGCGAGCGAAAAAAACGAAAAACAGATAAAACGGTTAAGTACCTTGCTGCCGCAGGCTAAACGGCCTTTGAGTACGGTACCGCGTAAGTCCTATTACTGAGCCATCGATGGCGGCGATATGCTACTGCTATTGGGCGGCGGAGTCAAGTGTCGGCAGCATGTAATGGACCCTGGCGCTATGGTCGATTTCAGATCTTCCGTAAGACTCGGAAATAGCGTACAATCTTCCCAAGACCAGTAGGGTCAAGCCATCGCTTTGCCAACCACAGGAGGTACGCGATGCCCATCCGTTCCAGCGATCTGCGCCGGTTGCTCTTACGCGTCAGCCCCGATACGCTCGTGGGCGCAGCTCTCAAGGATGTTTGCGGCCGGCAGCGGCCAACCGAGTGGCTCCTGCTGGTCGATCTCGGTGGCGCCTACGCGGTGCTGGGCGTCGAAGACATCGCCGGGCGGGTCGCGTCGGTGAGCGACCCACTGAACCAGCCGCTCAGCTTCTTCGCGAGCACAGCCTGCCCAACCGCCGATGTCGAGGAGGAGCTGGAGGATGCGCAGGAGCGCCTGGCAGGCAGCCCATACGTGCTGGTGCTGCGCGCCAATCAGCCCTACGGCGTGCTCAGCAGCCGCCCCGTGCAGGCCGCGTCGTCGGCGGCGCGGCTGTTGCTCAGCCAGGCGGCCGGATGGCAGCCGCGCATCCAAGGTCCGGTGGTGCTTGGTCTCGAAGAGGGTGTTCCAAAAGCCCCGGTGTCGCAGCCTGCGCCCCCTGCGATCGAGCCGGTCCAGGAGCGCAGCGATCGCTACGTCAATACCGATTTCGCGTCTGAGCAGCAGCCAGCCCGAGCGCTCGACCCAAAAGAGCCGCTCCAGCCGGGCCAGACCTACTTCTTCCGGCTGAATATCGGCGAGCTGGAGGCCGCGACAACGATCGAGGCAGCTCCCACTCAGATCCAGGCGTTTTTGCTCGACCGGGAGATCGATATCGATGTGGTGGTGTTCAGCGAGACTTTCGCAATCGAGCAAAACTCCGGCAGCATCACCATCCCTGTGTCGGGGCCTACGCGAGTGAAGCAGCGCGCCTCCGCGCCGGCCGCGCTCCCTGCTAACTCGACTCTGCTCGACGACCGGCTGCTGTTCCGGGTGCGCGCGCCGGCGATGCCGGGCCTGGCCGAGCTGCGTGTGAGCATGTACTATAACGGCATGCTGATCCAGTCGCGCTTGGTGCGTGCGGCGCTTGGCGCTGGCCAGGCGCTTGACAAGGCTGGAACGCTGCGCACCTCGCTGCTCGACTTCTGCCTCAGCCCGAGCATGGCGCCGCAGCAGCTCGCTGCGATCGAGCCGCACACGCTCAGCCTGATGCTCAACGGCGATCCAGGCAGTCACGAGTTCCGCGTCGTCAGCGGCAGCGGCCAGAATCTGATCATCAACAGTGTTCACTTTCCAGAGACCGAGCTGATTAACCTGATCGGCAACGCGCGTGGTGCGCTGCGGCTGGCCGCCTGGGGCACGATCGAGGACTGGGACAACGTACAGCCATACCGCTACGATCCCACGCTCTATAGTCGCGAGGCGCTGCTGGCAAATTGCGAGCAAGATCTGATCCGCATGGCGGCCGAAGGGGCGCGGCTGTACGACAACATTATTAACACGCTGGCCGGCGGGTTCGACGCCGCCGATAAACTGCGCGACAAGATGCGCTCGCCGGGCGTGATCCAGATGGCGAACAAAGATTCGGTCAATCAGGTAGTGCCGATCGCGATGGTTTATGACTCGCTGTTCGATTCCCAGGTGTCGAATCGCAGCCTGTGCCAGACATTTAAGGACAGTCTGAATAGTGGGCGCGACTTGATCGACGAGCCGTGCTTTAAGGGTGAGTGCCCCAACCGCGACAATGTCGCGGTCGTCTGCCCCAGCGGCTTCTGGGGCTTCCGCCACGCGATCGGCATGCCCTACCCCGCGCTCCAAGGGCCGGAGATGGCGACCGAGATTCCCTATACCGGCGATCCGCTGATGGACATCGCCTTCTACCAGTTTGCCGGCCTTGGCGGTCACTTCGATCGGCTGGCGGGATTCGGGTTCCAGACTCAGCGCCAGAGCGAGCGCGACCAGGCGATTACGATGTTCAAGGGCTCAAAACCGCAGCTGCTCTATTGGTATTGTCACGGCGTCCTCAAGGACGACAGCACCCCGCTGCTCAAGATTGGGACGGAGGCGGTTCCCTGGTATTTCGACACCAGCAACTTTCGCGCGAATCGCATCCGCTGGATCGAACAGCGGCCGCTGGTGATGATCAACGGCTGCCACACCACGGCGCTGTCCCCCGACCGCGCGCTAAGCTTCGTCAAGACGTTCGTGGAGCAGGTCGCAGCGGCGGGGGTGATCGGCACCGGGATCACGATCTTCGAACCTCTGGCGCAGGCATTTTCGGAGACCTTTATGGAACTGTTCCGGACTGGCGACGATGTTGGCACGGCCGTCCGCAAGTCACGGTTACGCCTGCTCCAGCAAGGGAACCCGCTTGGTCTGGTCTATCAGCCGTTCGCCTACGCCGGTCTCAAGCTGGTTAAAGCGGCGTGATCTATAAGGCATATAACGTTCTGAATGCCGGAGATGCCAGGCGCTGTTGAGCCGCTACGTGGCTCAACAGCGCCTGGCATCTCCGTTTCATAATTGTTAGGAGTTACGCGGTTGGGAGGTTTGGAGGGCGAGGCCCTCCAAAGAAGGTTCTCGGGGGCCAGCGGCCCCCGCGCCCGCGCTAAAACGCCAACTGCATAAGTCCTAAATCGTGATGAGGCGCGGGACTGCGGTGCGCCGCAGTCCCGCGCCTTGCTGCCCTTTTCAAAAGCCATTGACGGCTTTAGATCGGATCGTTGGGCCTGGCCGGCGCTGGTGGGTTTGTGGTCGTGGGCATGCTCGGTGCGCTCGGCGCGCCGGAGCGCAGGCTCTCACCCATGCCGGAGCCGGCAGCTTTGCGCCACTCCTCGGGAATATACATCGGCTCGATCGGTCGCCTGCGCCGGCCGTCGAGGAAGAAGTCCGCGTCGAAGTTCGGTGAGCGCGCGACCATGCTGCTCAAAATCAGGTAGTACCCAAAGAAGCCGATCGCCAGCCCGATGCCATAGGCCCCGAACAAATCGGTGCCGTTTTTGAAGAGCGATAGCACGGCCACGCCGCCGATCGCGCCCAGAATGGTGGTGATGTCGCCGAATTCGACCGGCCCATTGCGGTAGCGGTTGATGAAATACAGGTACCAACCCAGGATCGCGCCAAAACAGCCGGCGCCAATCAGCTGAAGCGTCGACGTCGAAGCACCGTTATCCATGTTGGATTTCCTCCTGCTACAATGGCGAACGCCTACACCAGCCACCTGTCTCCACTCTCATCCGGTCGATCCGTAGCGCGCCTGCAGTAGACGCAGCCAGGCTATACAGAGCAGTGCGCTAATGAAGAGCGCGCCGGCAAACCAGAGCAAGACCACTGGCGAGGTCAGCCCCAGGATTACGATGCTCTGCGCGATCAGCCACAACAGCACATATACGATCACTGTCCAGCGCGCCTGGTACATCAGCCGCGCGGCCAGCCAACCGTTTACGAGCCCGACGCCGATTCCGCCGAGGATCTGTAGCATATGTCACTCGGCTTGCTCCAGCTTGGCGAAGCTCGCCAGCAGCCTTTTCACGCCCTTGCCGGTGAAAGCGACGGTCACCTCTTCGTCGTTCTCGACCAGCTTCGAGCTGACGACAATGCCATCGCCAAAGGTGGCGTGGCGCACCTTCTGCCCTGCGAAGAACGCAGCCTCGCGCGCCCCGGCATCGCCGCTCATCGCCGGGCGAGCGCGTGGCGCGATCACGCTGCTGGCGCGCGAGCCGACCCGCGATGGCGCCGGGCCGCGCGAGCCACTGGCGAAGCCGCCCGCCCCGCCGCGCCCTGAGAACATCGAGGTCTGCTGGGTGCTGGCGTAGGCGCGCTTGGCGGGCGGCTTGATCAGATCCCTTGGGATGTCGGCCAGGAAGCGCGAGGACTGCGAGATGTTGGTGCGGCCGTAGCTGGTGCGCCGGAAGGCGTATACCAGGTACAGCCGCTGCTTGGCCCGCGTCGCGCCGACATAGAACAGCCGCCGCTCCTCCTCCAGCGCGTCCCGGTCATCCAGCGAGCGCGAGTGCGGCAGTAGCCCTTCCTCCAGCCCGACCAGGAACACCGCGGGGTACTCCAGCCCTTTGGCCTGGTGCAGCGTGATGCAGGTGATCGTGTCGCGCTCTTCCTTGACCGCGTCCAAGTCGGAGACCAGCGCCACCTCCTCCAGGAACACCGGCAGCTGGTTCTCGCGCGGGAGATTGACATAATTCACGGCCGCGTTGCGCAGCTCGAGCACGTTATTCCAGCGATCCGATGCTTCGTCGGGGGCGTACTCACGCTGCAGCGCGTCCTGGAAACCGACCCGGCCGAAGAGAAAGTCCATCAATTCGCCCAGGTCGCCCTTCTCGCGCTGCGCGATCAGCTCGTCCAGCAGGTGCAGGAAGTTAAGCAGCGTGGTCGTGGTGCGGGGGTTGAAAGGCGATTGGAGATTAGGGATTGGCGATTGGGAGTTGTCGCGTTTGTCATGATCTCCCAATCCCTGATCCCCAGTCCCCAATCCCTCCGCAAGCATTTGCAGCGCGACATAATTCGGCACGCCCTGCGCGGCGGCCCAGCGATTGAGTTCATCTTCGGTGCGCTCGCCGATGCCGCGGCCGGGCCAGTTGAGCACACGGCTGAAGCTGACGCTGTCGTACGGGTTGAGCGCCAGCCGCAAAAAGGCCAGCGCATCCTTGATCTCCTTGCGCTCGTAGAAGCGCGTGCCGCCGACCAGCTGGTAGGGCAGGGCTCGGGCGATCAGCGCCTCCTCGACGGCGCGCGACTGCGCGTTGGTGCGGTACATGATCGCGATGTCGCGCGGGCGGTACTCGCCGCTGGCGATCAGGCGCGCGATCTCGCCGGCCACGAACTGCGCCTCGTCGTCCTGGTCGTAGCCCTCCTGAACCTGTACCAGCACGCCCTGGTCGTTCTCGGTCCACAGCTTCTTGGGGTGCTTGCGCTTCTCGCCGCCTTTGATCACCGCCTGGGCCACATCCAGGATCGCCTGGGTGCTGCGGTAGTTCTGCTCGAGCAGGATCACCTGCGCGTCGGGGTAGTCGGTCTCGAAGAAGCGGATGTTGCGGATATCCGCGCCGCGGAAGGCATAGACCGAGTTATGCACGATCACATTACTCACAGCGTAATTGTGCAGATGCGCGACATCAAGGTCATACACCATACCATCAAAGGTGACAAACTCAACGGTCGTAATCTCCTCATCAACGATCTTGCCATCCTGCCACACAGGAACACGCATAGACGGTCGGAGGTGTGCAGCTGGTTGAAATGCAAACTTACCGCCCGACGTAAAGGTTGCCCATCGCGCGATATCAAGGTCACCTGCCGCACGAGCGATCTCCTCAGCAAACTGTGATGTCTGCTCGAGTTCTTTATACACACGTTCCACACGCCAAGTCGCACGTTGCCCAGAACGCGTAGCAATGCCGTTGTCAACAACTTGTTGTTCAAGTACACGGCTGGTTGTATTTAGCCAGACACGATGACGAAACCAGGGCGATGCCTGCGATGGCTCATTACCGCCAAACGCCGTCATATGCACGAGCATCCGCGCTTCCCTTGTGCTACCGCTGCTGCCGCTCGGTTGAATGTGCGGGTAGTCTTCAAAGATTGCCAGATCATTCATCAAGCATTCTGCGTGGGAGCGTGTGTCTATGGCAGCGAAAAGCCGGTCGATTGTCTCTTGGGTAATGTTGAGATCGCCACGACCAGTGACATCGAAGATCATGGTCGGGATGCCGTAGGTAATGGCAAAGAACTGCTCGTAAAATGTAGCTTCAGTACGATCAGCGCATACATGTAAGATCCATGCCTTATCCGCATGCTCCTGCCGTACGCGCGTCTCAAGCCCATTGACCACACCATAACGACGACCCTCCGAGCGATAGCCTCTTGTTAGCCCGATGCGGTACCCCTTGTCGCGCCTATACATGAGATAAACATACTACACATCCAGAT
>DATFXE010000028.1:0-5627 GCA_035258585.1 Roseiflexaceae bacterium
GCTTATCCGAGCCTCATTTTGGGGTGGTATACTCTCATGGGGGCGTACGCAGCGAAAGATCCGAATGGAATCTCACCTCACACACGATGAAACCTTGCCGAAATTGCCGCCAAGCCGCTGGCGGCGCCCTTTCGTGCGAGCCAGCCTGCTGCTCAGCATACTTTCGCTGCTGGTCTTTCTCGGATTGACCACGATCGTCCTTCGGCAGATGCCGCCACTGTACGTCGATGCGAGTGTCGCGCTGTTCCTCAAGCAACACACCTCTCACAAGGGCGAGCACGCCATGGAGCTGGTCTCGGCGCTGGCCGATCCTGGCGTGCCGCTTCTAGGCGTCGCTGTCGCTCTGGCGCTGGCGTTCAAGCGGCGCTGGGCCGATCTGAGTCTCTGGTTGACTGGGCTCGGCGGCGGGCTGTTGATCAACATGACCGTCAAAGATTATTTTGACAGCCAGCGCCCGCCCTGGGCTGACCCGCTCCATCTTGGTCACTTCTGGCAATTCCCCAGCGGCCATGTGCTCGGCGCCACGATTGGCTATGGCCTCCTGGCGCTGCTACTGTGGCGAAAAGTCGATCTGCTGCTCTTTCGCGTCACATTGCTGCTCGGCCTGATTGCGCTGCTGCTTGTGATCGGCTTCAGTCGCCTCTATGTCCGTGATCACTACCTCGGCGACGTGCTGGCCGGCTACGCAGCCGGGCTGAGCTGGCTGGCGCTCTGCGCTGGAGTGTGGGCAGCCTATCGCCCAGCGCGTGGTGTGCTACAATAGGCGCGTGCAGATACGCCTACGAGGGCATACCCATGACATCGGCCTTCCGTCAGCTACCGGCAGTCGAAACGCTGGTTCAGGCGATCGAGCGGCGCGCCAGCGGCGATACCCAGCCGCGCCAGCTGCTGGTGGATGCAGCGCGCGCCGAACTTGACGCCGCCCGCCGGGCCATCGCCGGCGGCGGCGCGACCCCAACCACCGATCAATTGATCGGCTCAACGCTTGCTCGCGCGCGCAATATCGCGCAGCCGTCGCTGCGCCCGCTAATCAATGCGACAGGTGTGATTATCCAGACCAACCTGGGGCGCGCGCCGCTCAGCGAAGCCGCCCTGCGGGCCATGCGCGAAGTCGGCAGCGGCTATTCGAACCTGGAATATGACCTGGACGCCGGCGAGCGCGGCTCGCGCTCAGTCCACCTGACCGAGCTGCTCTGCCACCTGACGGGCGCGCAGGCGGCTCTGGCGCTCAACAACAACGCTGCCGCGATCTATCTAGCGCTGAGCGCGCTGGCGGCCGGCCGCGAGGTGATCGTCTCGCGCGGCCAGGCGGTCGAGATCGGCGGCGGGTTTCGCATCCCCGATGTGCTGCGCCAGAGCGGCGCAACCCTGGTCGAGGTGGGCACGACCAACCGCACCTATGCCCGCGATTATGCCGACGCCATCGGCCCGCAGACCGCGCTGCTCATGCGCATCCATACCAGCAACTTTAAGCTGGTCGGCTTTGTTCATGAGACGCCCCTGTCCGAGCTAACCGAGGTCGGGCGGGCGCGCGGCGTGGCGGTGCTGGACGACCTAGGCAGCGGAACGCTGCTGCCGACCGCGCCCCACGGTCTGGCGCCCGAACCAACTGTGCAAGAAAGCCTCTCGGCCGGGGCCGACCTTGTGACATTCAGCGGCGATAAGCTGCTCGGCGGCCCACAGGCCGGCCTGATCGTCGGTCGCGCCGATCTGATAGATCGGCTGCGCGCCCATCCGCTGGCGCGCGCCCTGCGGGTCGATAAGACCACGCTGGCCGGGTTAGAAGCTACACTGCTGGCCTACCTCGCTGGCCGTGCCACCAGCGATATCCCGGTCTGGCGCATGATCGCGGCCGCACCCGAGGCGCTGCGCGCCCGCGCCGAGCGGATCGCGGCCGCGATCGGCGGCGGCGCGACAGTGCTGGCCTGCCAGAGCGCGGTTGGCGGCGGTTCGCTGCCGGGTGAGACGCTGCCGAGCTTCGCGGTGGCGCTTGGCGGGGCGAGTCAAGCGGCAGAGCCTGACGATCTTGCGCGCCGTCTGCGCCAGGGCGCGCCGCCAGTGATCGGCCGGATCGCCGACGATCGGCTGCTGCTGGATGTGCGGACGGTGCTGGAGGAGCAGGAAGATGCCCTGATTGCGGTAGTTCGTGACATTACTCGTTAGAGCGTTGGAACGTTAGAACGTTAAAAGTTGAACGTTCTAACGTTCCTAGGACTTACGCACTTGGCGTTTTAGCGGGGGTCACCTAGAGGGTAGATGGGGCCACAGGCCCCGAGAAGCTTCATTTCCGCCCACCCGTGACGGCTTTGCCGCCACGGGTGGGCGGAAAGAGGAGTTCTTTGGAGGGCAAAGCCCTCCAAACCTCCCAACTGCGTAACTCCTAGTTCCAACGTTCTAGCATTGTTGGAGGGGATATGAGCGACGATATCGCAGAACTGCTCTACGAGGGCGCAGTTGCGGTGCGCGAAGGCCGCCACGCCGATGCTCAAGGCCTGCTGATGAAGGTGATCGAGCGCGACGAACAGAACGAGCTGGCCTGGCTGTGGCTGAGCGGCGCGGTGGAAGATCCGGCCGATCAGCAGGTGGCGCTGGAGAATGTGCTTGCGATCAACCCCGAGAATGCAGCCGCGCGCCAGGGGCTCACCTGGCTCACATCGCGCTATGGCAACCTGAACGCCCCAGCGGCTGGCGGCGAATGGACGCCACCTACGCCCCGCAACGCCGATGAAGTCGACGAGCTGCTGTGCTACCAGTGTGGCGCGGCCGTGTACAGCGTGGCAACCTACTGCTGGCAGTGTCACGCCCCGATCCACTGTTGCAACAACTGCGTGTTCCGCCCCGAGACGCGCTGCAAAGAGCTGCAAGGGCTGACCAGCACGATGGCCCAGGCCGGGCGCAACGATTGCGAGTGGTGGCGAGTCACAAACTAGTACACTGCGGTTGAGCTATGCCGATGGTTTGTTGGACGGGGGACGAGGGACGGAAGACGAATCGGTTGCGGTCGTCCGTCCTCCGTCTTCCGTCCAAACCCTGAGCTTATTTCAGCCAAGCTGTACTGCTACAGCTATACCCCCTCCCTAATCCACTTTAGACAAGGTTTCGCCTGGCAGCGATCAGCTTTACAGTTGGGGAGGTGCGGAGGGGGCACCCAGAGGGTACCCGGGCCCCTCCGCACCTCCCCAATGGTGGGGGTTTGGGGCGGCGAATCCGCCCCAAACCCCCACCCAAAAGTGTAAAGTTCGCAAGAACCTTGTCTTATTCGTTGAATCGCAGCTCAGCCCGCCTCGCGCGCGTTGGAGACGCGCACGGTGTCGCCGATGCCCACGCCGAGCGTCTGCGCGGCGCTGCCATTGCGAACAGCCAGCTCCAAGTGATCGGTGCTGCCGATCAGCGCGACCAGCGCGCCTACTGGCACATCGGAAAAGGTGCGGTGCAGCCCGACAATACGCTGATCGATGATCTGGACGACAATCTGCTCGCCAAGCTCGGCCTGCGCGAGGTGGCGCGGGGTAATGTTGGTGATACAGTTGCCAAAGTGATCGACGTGAATGATTCGCCCAACCAACCCGCCGGTGCGGCCATTGGTCGGCTGCTCCAGATCGGCCTCGGTCAGGCGCGGCAGGCGCGGGCCAAACGCCTCAAGCGCCGCTCCGCTCGCCAGATGCGCCACAGCCGGCGCGAAGATGTCGCGCCCGTGGAAGGTGCTGCTGACCCGCGGCAGCCAGAAGCGCGGCTCGGCCAGCTCGACGACTCGGCAGGCCTCCGGTCCCCAGCGCTCCAGCGCGTCACGCCAGACATATGTAAGCACACCATTGTCGGGCGCGACGAAGATCGCCTCGGGGGTGCCCAATGCGATCGCGCGCCGCTCGCTGCCGACGGTCGGGTCGACGATCACCAGGTGAATAGTGCCGGGCGGAAAGTAGTTTGGGAAGGTCTGTACGATGTAGGCAGCCTGATGCGTATTCTGTGGACTAATGGCATGGGTTATGTCAACAATGCGCACATTCGGGGCGATGCCCACGATCACGCCCTTCATCGTACCGACATAGCTATCCGCCAGGCCGAAATCGGTCGTCAAGGTAATCACGCCATTGGGACGCATGCGACCCCCCAATTGTAGATTGCAAATTGTAGATTGCAGATTATAGATCATCATTCCCAATCTACAATCGGGTGCCCTCTGGGCGAATCTGCAATCAGGTGCCGATCTCGGCCCGCAGCCGGCCCAGCTCCACATCGACATCGGAAAGCTCGCGCTGGACCTGGATAAGCAGCTCACGCTGGGCGCGGATGAAGCGCGTGTAGGGCGCAATCGCCTCGCGGATGCGGGTGAGCATTTGATCGAGCTCGGTGGCGAACTGGCGGCGCATGGTGGTGAGCAATTGCTCGCGCAGCTCCACCAGCTTGTCATGAAACTCATTCTTCATCTGGCGGCGCTTGGCCGGCAGCACGAACAGCCCCAGCACAGCGACGGCGCCAGCCGCCAGCAGCCCGGTGAAATCCAGCAGCGCGGTCTGAAAGATGGTCAGCACCAGCGCGCCGATCCCGACCGCGCCGACCCCCGCCAGCCCGGTAGCCACGATCGCACCGCGCACATCTTCGCTCAGCGCGCGCGCCTCGACATCGCGATCGTAGGTTGCCACCACCTCCTGGGTGCGCCGGGCGACCGATTCGATCAGCTCCGAGCGGTTGTAGTCGAATGAGCCGCCGACATCGCCGATCAGCCCCTGGCGATGGTGCGGCACGCGTTCGCGCTGGAGGTAATCCATCACCGATTGCCAGAGCCGCAGGTTCTTATCGATCATCCAGTCGATCAGCCCATTGAGCCGTATCTCGATCTGCTGTGGCAAGTCGCCCACTACCTCGCGCTCGAACGCCTCGCGCACCCAATCGCTGTTGCGCAGCTGCCAGATATTGCGCAGCTGGATGGTGTCGTCGAAGAACTGGATGCCGCGCAGCTCGAACTCGTTCAGCACATTCTCGACCTCGGCCAGGTGATACCGAAAATCGTCGGTCAGGTCATCGCGAAACAGGTCGAGCTGGCGCTCGATGTTGTCGAGCGTTGTGAAATCATCTTGCAACGTCGCCAGCCGGGCCTCGACCACCTGCAGGTACTTGTCGGCCAGATGCTGGGCAACGCCAAGCGGCGAGAGCAGTTTCAGCCGTACGCGCTGCTCCTCGTCCAGCGTCTCCAGAATGTAGCGCTCGACCGCGTCGAAGCGGCTGGATTGCCAGGCCTCGTCGCCGGCGCCGCCTTCGTCCCCGCTCAGGCCGAGGTTGCGCGCGCGCTGGGCCAGCCGCGCCGAGACGGGGAAGATCTCGGGGGTGAAGCCAAGCAGATCGCGGCCGTTCTCGCGGATGAAGCCAACCACCTGCTCGACCTCATGCGGCTCCAGCAGGTCGACCTTGTTCAGCACGATCACGATCTTCTTGCCCCATTCCTGGATGGCGGCCAGGAAGGCGCGCTCGCTCTCAGTGAAGGGTCGATCGGCCGAGGTCACAAACAAGACCAGATCGGAACGCGGAATGAAATCGCGCGTCAGCTCTTCATGCCGGCGGATGATCGCGTTGGTGCCGGGCGTATCCACGATCGTCAGGCGCCGGAGCACATCGGCGGGAAAGTCGCG
>DATFXE010000029.1:0-3203 GCA_035258585.1 Roseiflexaceae bacterium
TCGACCGGGATATCCTCCGGCGGCTGTTCGAGCAGCGAGCGCCGCACCCAGCCGTTTTCGTTGCCGTCGGGATCGTTGATTTTCGACCCGCTGGCATGGCGCGCGCCCAGGCGTACCCGATACCACTGGCCGTCGGGTGTCCGAGATAGGAAGATGACTTCGTCGCCCTCGGTGATGCCGCCGATCCGATTGTTCTGATTCTGCACCGGCTCGGCGCGCACATTCCCGGTGACACGCACAGTGCCGGTTATCTCAGTGGCTGCCTGGAGCGTCGGCAAAGGTGTCGCCGGGCTGGTCGGCTCCGATTGCGGCTGCGGGAGCGCTTGGATCGGCACTGGGGCCGCCGCGGTCGGAATGAGCGGCACGATGACCCCCGGATCGACCGGCTCGTGGCCAACTTGGCGCAGCTCGGCGCGCAGATTGCCAACAACCTCCCAAGCGATGATCAGCGCGACCAGCATCAGCACGCAGGCCACCGCGGTCTTGATTAGATCGGCGCCGCGCAGAAGCATGTTCTGGCTCTGCATCTGATTGAGCGCGCTCTGGGCTGCGCCGGCGACCGGCTCGCCCCAGCTGGTCTTGCCGCGGTCGTCGCGGGCGACGCGGCGTAGCTCGAGCAGCGCGCGCGCATCGCCGACAACCGAGAGCGCTCGCACCACGCTCCAGCGCACATTGCTATTTGGGTGGCGCAACGCCTCGAGCAGCGGGCCAGCCGCGCGCCCATCGCCGATCTGGCCGAGCGCCTCGGCGGCGCGGTAGGATGTCAGCCATGGGCGGTTGGTGTTGAGCGCCTCGTTGAGCGCTGGCACGGCGGCTTCGCCGATCGCGACCAGGTCGTCGGCCGCGTGCTGATGCAGCGGGTTGCCTGGGTCGCCCAGAGCCAGGATCAACGCCGCGATCCGCTCGCGCGTGGCCTGCTGGAGCGCCCGTGCGTCGGCGCGGCGTGCCGTAGTGGCTGGAACTGCTGGTAGCTGCCGTGTGACTTTTGCCAGCCCCTGCAAGACCTGGCCGACCTGCGTTTCGTCGCCGCCATTTGCCTGCCCATCCGCGCGAGGCCCATTGGGTTGCTCCTGTGCGCTATTGGGCTGGTTGTCGATCCGCCTATTCTGATTGTCCATGTGTTCCTTTAATGATAGGAGTTACGCGGTTGGGAGGTTTGGAGGGCTTTGCCCTCCAAAGAACCCCTTTCTTTTTCTACCCACCTGTGGCGGCTTTGCCGCCACAGGTGGGTAGAAAAAGAAGGTTCTCGGGGGCCTGCGGCCCCCGCGCCCCCGCTAAAACGCCAACTGCGTAAGTCCTATTAATGACGGGCCTACGCGTTGCCCAATGCTGATGGTTAGCCGGCTCGCCGGGCCAGGCGATCCGGCCAGCGCTCGAGAACGGCGTCGATAATGGCCACCGCCGCCAGATCCTTGGGTTGGCGCGGCAGCTCCTGAAGACCCTCGGCATCCAGGAGAGTGATCTGAATATCCTCGCGACCAATGCTGGCCACGGCCTCATTTGCTACGATCATATCGAGGCCCTTGCGCTGGAGCTTGGATTGGGCATACTCGATCAGGTTACTTGTCTCGGCCGCAAAGCCGATTTTGAGCAGATCGCGCCGCGCGGCCAGCCCGGCCAGAATATCAGGATTACGAACAAGACGCAGAATCAGCTCTTCGTCATCGCCCTTCTTGATCTTTTCATGTGAACGCTCGGCCGGCCGGAAATCGGCCACCGCCGCGTTCATAATCAGCAGATCGGCCCCATCGATTGCCGCGTGAACCGCGTCGCGCAGCTCCAGCGCGGTCTCCACACGCCGCAGCTCCACCCCTGTGGGCGGCGTGAGCGCGGTCGGGCCGACGATCAGCGTCACCGAGGCGCCGCGGTCGCGCGCCTCGGCCGCCAGCGCGAAGCCCATGCGGCCGGACGCACGATTGCCGACAAAGCGCACCGGGTCGATCGGCTCATGTGTGCCGCCGGCAGTGATCACCACGCGCCGCCCGCGCAGCGGGCCGCTTGTCCGCCCAAGCAGCGCGCGCAGCTCGCCCTCGATCGTGGCGACCTCGGGCATGCGCCCCTTGCCGACCATCGGCTCGGCCAGCCGGCCGACCTCCGGCTCAAGCACGGCCATGCCGCGCCGGCGCAGCGTGGCGATATTCTCCTGGGTGGCGGCGTTCGCATACATCTGGGTATTCATGGCCGGCACGCACAAGATCGGCGCCGCCGTCGCCAGCACCGTTGTGGTCAGCAGATCATCGCTCAGGCCGGCCGCCAGGCGCGCCAGCGTGTTGGCGGTGGCAGGCGCCAGCACCACGGCGTCGGCGTGCTGGCCGAGCGAAACGTGCCCGACCACACCATCTTCGGGAAGCGCCCACATATCGGTGAGCACCGGCCGGCCGGTCAGCGCCTGAAATGTCGCCGCGCGCACAAAGCGCTGGGCCGCCTCGGTCATGATGACGTCGACGATCGTGCCCTCGAGCGTCAGATTACGGGCCAGCTCGGCGACTTTGTAGGCCGCAATACTGCCGCTCACGCCCAGGACGACCTTTTTGTCGGTCAGAACGCTCATCGGTTTCAAGCAAGAATAGTGCCAAATTGGGCGCATTGTAGCATTGTGATCAGGTGGCGTCAATCTCAGCCTGCTACCGGAGGCGGTAATTGGAGATTGGAGGTTGGAGATTAGAGATCGAGATTCGGTTATAATCGCAATCTCCAATCTCTATTTTCTAATCTCTGCGTGTCTAGTTCATAAATCTTTGGACATATCTCCGTTAAATATTGGACTTAGTGTCTTTTGGCTTCTGGAAGCCAAAAATTAGCAGTGTAAAGAGATTTCAAGAAGACTATTTTGCCGATACTCTGTTCTGATTCGCACCGATTCGCAAAGAAAACATGTTCTACTTGGAAATGGCTTCAAATGAGCCAAAAACGATGATTCCCAAGACACATAACTAATGGGGTGCAACGTCATTTGTTGTATTCAGTCAGTCCGTTCTTGAGAGCCCACTTAAAACCGAGAAAAGTCTTTACAGATATGTTGAAGAGTAGCAAGAAGACGGTCTACTCAAAAAGGAGAAGCGCTACATTCGCTCGCCTTTCAAGCTAGAGAATGCAGCGCTTCCCTTGGGTCAGAGACGTCTTACTTGGAGTAATCACGAAATCCTTGTTATGACCTCTTCCACTCGCCACTACACGATTTTGACCGCTGCAACGCGCGCTGA
>DATFXE010000030.1:0-22925 GCA_035258585.1 Roseiflexaceae bacterium
GCGCGGCGCGCAGGTTGTCGTGCTCCTGCTCGAGCCGGCCCAACCACGCGCCCTGCTCTGCGCCCTCCAGCGCCGCCGCGCCCGCCTCGGCCAGCGCGAGGAAGACCTCGGCATGCGTCCTTCGAATGGCCGGCGCCTGGCCGCTCGCGCCGAGCTGCTCCAGCGCATACTCACGGATGGTCTCCAGCATCACAAAGCGCGGCTCGCCCGCCTGCCCCTGCGCGTGTTGCAGCAAGCTCTGGCTGGTCAGCGACACCAGCCCATCGAGTATGTGTGAACGGCCTGCTGTGGGCGCGGCAAACTGCACAACCGCTTCGGCGAGCTCGATCGTGCATCCGCCGGCAAATACGCCTAGTGCCGCGAACAGTGTCCGCTCCGCAGGTGCCAGGAGGTTGTAGCTCCAATCGATCGTCGCACGGAGGGTCTGCTGCCGTGCGGGCATGTCGTGTGGGCCATCGGTGAGCAATGCGAGGCGGCGATCCAGCCGCGCCAGCAGGGCCAGGGGCGAAAACACCTTGACCCGGGCGGTGGCCAACTCAATTGCCAGCGGCAACCCGTCGAGCCGCCGGCAAATGTCAGCGACTATAGCAGCGTTGTCGTCTGTGAGTGCAAAGTCGTGGCTGACAGCCTGCGCCCGCGTAACAAACAGTTGTACCGCGTCGTACTGCCACAACTGATCGAGCGCGGGCAGCATACCCGGATTAGGAACAGCTAGCGGCGGCACGGTGAACTCGTGTTCCCATGAGAGATGGAGCGCCGCCCGGCTTGTTACGAGAACCTTCACTCCCGGGGCAACAGCCAGCAGCGCGGCGATATCCGGAGCCGCGGGCAGGACTTGTTCGAAGTTATCCAACAGCAGCAGGAGTTGCTTGTTCTGCAGCGCGCCACTGACCCGCACACTCATCAGGTGATCACCGGCATCGCTGACCCCGAGCGCTTTGGCGATCGTCGGGATGACCAGCGCCGGATCGCTGATCGACGCAAGCCCGACAAATACGACTCCGTCTGCAAAATCATCGGACAGCTCTGCCGCCGCCTGAAGGGCGAGGCGGGTCTTGCCAGCGCCGCCGGGGCCGGTCAGCGTGAGCAGGCGCACCTCGGCACGCCGCAGCAGCACCCGCACCAGCATGCGTTCTCTATCGCGTCCAATAAAGAGGGTTGCCTGCGCTGGCAGGTTGCCGAGCGGGCGGCCAAGGAGTGCCGCTGGCGCAGCAGTCGTGTGGGTCGGATCGGTGCGGCGGTCGACGCCTAGCTCTGCTCGCGCAGCCCGCAGAAAGGCGTCGCGTTCCTGCAATGGCAGCGCGAGATCGTGGGCCAGGCGTTCAGCAATCTTGCGCGAAGGGCGGCGCTGATCGGCCTCGATCTTCTGGATCGTCACGATGGCGCAGCCGACGCGCTCGGCCAGCTCGGCCTGGGACAGCGCCAGTGCCTTGCGGCGCCGCCGAACCCAGGAGCCGAACGAGGTGGGCGTCTCCATCGCACCCTCCTAGCGACTACAGAATCTTCTCATACGTCTCGTACTCTTCGGTCACGCGCATGCCGGCGCGCTGGTAGAGCTGTGTCGCCCTGGTAGGGCTTTGCGCATCCACGCCCAGGCCCACAGTGGTGCGCCCGCGCGCGTAGAATGCTCCGAAGGCGTGCTGGAGCAAGGCTAGCCCCAGCCCGCGCCCACGCCAGCCGCGTCGCACGCCCAGCCCGCGCACCCAGCCCATGGTATCGCTACGCGCGTAGCACAGCGCCGTGCCGATCACCTCGCCGCCGTTGGTCGCCAGAAACCAGAACGATGGGTCGAAATCGTCGCGCCGGATCAGCCGGCGCTCCCATTCTTCGAACGCGATCGGCGCATGCTCCCAATGGTCCTCGAACGCCTCTTCGACCGCGGCGTGGGTGGCGCGTTCATCCTGGCCTGGCACGAAGTCGCGAATACTGATGCCCTCCGGCAATCGTGGCGGTGCGGGCTGCGCGGCCAGATCGATCTCCATGCGCCAGAAGTGCCGGATGATCTGGAAACCCGCGCCGCGGAAGAGCTGGCGCGCGCCCTGGTTGGCGGCCGCGATATTGCCGCGCAGCCTGGCCGGCTGCTCTGAAGCGCGATCGGGCAGCGCGTCCCGAGCTCGATCTTCCGCCAGTTGCAACAGGAAGGCGCCGATACCCTGGCCCGTGAAATCGGGGTGGACATAACCATCCAGCTCGAATGGCGATCCGTCGCTCCCAACCTCGACCTGCTCGTAGCCGATGACCTGCCCCTCGGGCGCGGTCGCGACCCATGTGTCGGTGGCCAGCGAGAAGCCGGGAGTGTTCCAATCTGATAGCAGATTCTGGGGTGTCTCGTCAGGGCTGCCGCCCTCGGCGAGCGAGCAGTCGTTGACCAGGGCGACGACGGCATGCAAGTCGTCGAATGAAGCCGATCGAACGGTGTAGTTCATGTGGAGTGCTGACATGGAGTATCCATACTTGGTTCTGCGGTTCCGCGGTTCGAGGCTTATTGAACCGCAGAACCAGCTTACGACAGCCCGAAACGTATTTCTGCAGAGCTGCACTACGCTTTCTGCTCGACCTCGACGTTCCAGGCGTGGACGCCCTGTGTCGTAAACGAGAACGGCCGCACTACTACGCCCGCCTCGCCGAGCACCCGCTCCAGCTCCAGCCGCCGGTCGAATGGGCAGGCGAAGACCATAAACCCGCCGCCGCCCGCGCCGGTGATCTTGCCGCCCCAGGCCCCATGCGCACGCGCCAACGCGTAGATTTCCTCCACGATTGGTGGCGCGATATAGGGTGAAAACGCCTTTTTGACCTCCCAGGCGTCGTGCAGCAGCCGCCCGAACTCGGCGATCTTCAGCCTGCGCAGCAGCTTGACCGACTCATCCACAAACGCTTTGGTCTCGTCGTGATAGCGCAGCGTATCGCCGTCGCGCAAGCGACGCACCTGGTCCTCCATCAAGTGGTGGCGCAGCAGCGCGCGGTCGCCGATGTAGCCGATCAGCAGGCAGCTCTCCAGCTCCAGCAGCGCGGTCGGGTCGGAGATCACCGGCTCGACGATCACGTGCTCCCCGCCGAAGTGGTAGACCGACATGCCGCCGAAGGCGGCCGCGTACTGATCCTGCCGCCCGCCGGGAATACCGAGATCGACTCGCTCGATCCGGTAGGCCAGTTCGGCCAGGGCGTGCGGGTCGGTCGGCAGGTTGTAGGCGCTACAGATCAGCTGGAGCATGCTGACGACCAGCGCCGATGACGAGCCAAGACCACTGCCGGGCGGCACATCCGAGAACATGGTCACCTCCACACCGCGTGCCTCGGGCATGGCGTCGAGCACCGCCTGGGGCAGCGCCAGGCGGCCCTCCCAACGGCCCGTCATATTGCGGCTGACCTCCTCGAGATCGAGCGAGCGGATGGTGATACCATTGGTCCCGGTCGGCTTTAGCATGCAGCGGACATACTTATCGATCGTGCAGTTCAGCACCTTGCCGCCGTGCTCCTCGGCGTAGGGGCTGACATCGGTGCCGCCACCGAAGAACCCGATCCGCATCGGCGCCTTGGCCTTGTAGATGCGCATAGCTATCCTTTACCTGGTTATATTGTTACGCTTATGAACAAATTACAGGTGTGGCACTGCCTCCGCTCTGTCACGCATTCAAGGCAGCTAGTATAGCATAGCCGCGCCGTAGCCCAAATAATAGGCACCTGATTTGCGGTAGAATGGCAGCATGAATGATACAGTCACGATTGGCACAATCGCCACGCCGCTGGGCACCATGTGGGCTGCAATTTCAGATCGCGGCCTGGGCTACCTCGGCTTTGGCGAGCAGTCGCGGGCGCTGGCGGCTGCCTGGGCGCGGCGCTGGGTGCCCGAGGCGCAGCTCGTGCCCGATGGGCCGGAGCTGCTCGACCTAGCGGCGCAGTTCGAAGCCTATTTCGCCGGCCAGCTGCGGGAGTGGTCGTTCCCGCTCGACCTGCGCGGGACGCCGTTTCAGCTGCGGGCCTGGGAGGGGCTGCGGCAGATTCCCTACGGCCAGGTGCGCGCCTACTCCGAGCACGCCGTGGCGATCGGCCATCCCCACGCAGTGCGGGCCGTGGGCGCGGCCAACGGCGCCAACCCGATCTCGATCCTGGTGCCCTGCCACCGGCTCGTCGGTAAGAGTGGATCGCTGGTCAAGTACGGCGGCGGCCTGGAAATCAAGCGCCGGCTGCTGGAGCTGGAGGGCGCACACGCGATTGCAGATTGTAGATTGTAGATTGTTGATTTGGCAAGGCTTATCGACAATCTGCAATCTGCAATCTGCACTTTACAATCGGAGAAAACATGTCCAAACACCCCTGGCGCTACGACCACCTGACCTGGCCGGAGATGAAGGCCGCGATCGCGCGCGCCCCGCAGCCGGTGGTGGCCATTCCGATCGGCGCGGTCGAGGATCATGGGGCGCACATGCCGCTCTCGACCGACAACGATATCCTCGAGGGGGTGCTGGCCGAGTGTGGGCGGCGCGCCGAGGGAGATCTGCTTGTGCTGCCGACCATCCCTTTTGGGCTGGACGAACACCATATGGACTTCCCTGGCGTGATTGCGATCGACATCGAGACGACCCTGGCCTATCTGGCGCAGACGGCGATATCGGTGGCGCGGCATGGCTTCACCCACATCCTGATCGTCAACGGCCATGGCTCCAACCAGTCGATCTGCGACCTGGCGGCGCGCAAGTGCGTGCTGGCCACCGGCGTGATCTGCGCCGCCACGACTGTGAACGCGGCGGTCGATCCGTCGCTGATCGCCGATGCGCTGGAAGAGGTGCGCCGCGGCGGCCCTGGCTCGGTCGGCCATGCCTGCGAGTATGAGACGGCGATGATGCTGCACCTGCACCCCGAGCGCGTCGATATGGGATTGGCTGAGCGCGACATTGGACAGCTGAAGCTGAAGTACTTCAATTGGGATCACCCCGAGCCGTCGGCTTACGCCTGGCAGGATTGGTGGAGCCGCTTCTCACGCGTCGGCGTCTGCGGCGATGCCTCGGCCGCCACGCCCGAGGCCGGTGCGCGCCTGTTCGATGTCACGGTCGAACGCTTCGTCGAGCTGCTGCGCGAGTTCCGCACCATCCCGATCCGTCCGCGGGTCGATCATCATTAGGCGCCAGTCGGCAGTAAGCAATTGGCAGTGTGCAATCCTGCCAACTGCTTACTGCTTACTGCTTACTGGAGGTACACTATGCCACGTTATCAGCCCGCCGACTCGCTCGCGTCGCCGCGCTTCACCGGCGTGCGGACCTTCGCGCGCTTGCCGCACGTTCAGACCACCGAGGAGGTTGATGTCGCCGTGGTCGGGCTGCCGTTCGACACCGGCGCAACCTTCAAGGTTGGGGCGCGCTTTGGACCCGAGTCGGTCCGCTCGGCCTCGGCGATGCTGCGGCCCTACAATGTCGAGCTGGATGTGCAGGTCTTCGAGACGCTGTCGATCGTAGATTACGGCGACGCGCCGGTGGTGCCGGGCTTTATCGAGGACAGCTATGCCGCGATCACCGCTACGTTGCGCCCGCTGGCCGAGGCCGGCGTGATCACACTAGGCCTAGGCGGCGATCACAGCATCGCCCTGGCCGAGCTGCGCGCGCTGGCGGCGGTGCGCGGCCCGCTGGCGCTGATTCAGTTCGATTCGCACGGCGATGTATGGGATAGCTACTACGGCGGGCATAAATACACCCACGGCACGCCGTTTCGCCGCGCGGTCGAGGAGAGTCTGATTCTGCCGGAGCGGTCGGTTCAGCTGGGCATGCGCGGGCCGCTGTATGGCCCTGAGGATCTGCAAGCGGCGCGCGACCTGGGCTTCACCGTGCTGACGACCACTCAGCTGCTGGCGCGCACCCCGCGCGAGATCGGTGAGTTGGTACGCGGGCGGGTCGGCACCAATCTGGCCTTCCTCACGTTCGATGTGGATTTCTTCGACCCGGCCTACGCACCCGGCACCGGCACGCCCGAGGTCGGCGGCCCGACAGCGTTCCAGGGCCTGGCGTATCTGCGGGCCTGCACGGGGCTGCGCTGGGCCGGCGCGGATGTGGTGGAGGTGCTGCCCGCACTCGACCACGCCCAGATCACCGCACACTTGGCGGCGCAGGTGGGGTATGAATTTCTATCGCTGGTGGCGCTGGGGAAGCAGGCGGAGACGAGAGATTAGCGATTGGAGATTATCTTCGCAATCTTCAATCGCTAATCCCCTGGCTAGGCCGCGTACTGATGCGCCGGAGCGTGCTGAAAGCGGGCGAATCGCCGCGCGTGCCGCCAGGTCTGCTCGGTGATCTCGCGCGCCACGGCCTCGGCCACGGCGTCGGGCATGCCACTGGGGCCGAACTCGCTGTGCGTCAGCATGAAGCACTTGTTGTTGAGGTAGTCGATCGGCAGGAATGCCCGCCGGCCGGCGCGCTCGGTCAGGGCGATCTCGGTCGAGAACCAGGTGTAGCCCGAGATCAGCGCAATCGTGCGCGAGATTCGCTCTAGCTCATGTAGGCGGTATGCCTCCATCTCGACCGGTGTGACTAGCGTCGTGGCGTGCGTCTCAGGGTGCCAGAAGCAGGCGAAGATCTTGCCGAAGCAGTTGTAGACCCGGAACCAGGCCGGACGGCCATCCAGGTCCAGCGGCGCGGCGAACTCCTGAAGCAAGTAGGTGTCGTCGGGGTCATACTCGCGCGCGTCGTCGAGCGCCGCCTGGGCTGGGGCCATGTCCAGCACCACGCCGCCCGATCCAGAGCCGCCGGCCGGCTTGCAGACGATCCGCGGGCCAAGGTAGGCGCGCTCGTGCGGCGTCAGGTCGCGGCTGGGCTGGCCCGGCCGCCACAGCAGCGTGCGCGGCATCTCGACTCCCAGGCACGCCAGCTCCTGGTGCATCACCGCCTTGTCGCCGTAAATCTTCACGCGATCCGGGTCATCCAGTACCAGGCCGCCCGAATCCTTGACCGCACAGCTCAGCTCGTAGTCGTGGAGAAACGATCGGCCCATATAGTCGATCAGGCAGTCGATCTTCAGCTCGCCGCGATACAGCGCCCAGCGCAGCGTCTCAGCCTGATCGTGGTTCTGGCAGTGGAAGAAGACCATCCCGCGAGCGCGGGCTTCGTGCTCCAGCAAGCCCAGGAAACGGGGCGGCGGCCCATCGGCGCGCCGGGCCAGTACGAGATCGAAATGATGCAAACTGTGTACCTGTCCTGCTGATCTCTGCATTGATTTCTTATCTTTTGGTGGGGTTCAGGGGCGGCGAAGCCGCCCCTGAACCCCACCCCAGGAGGTGTGGAGGGGCTGAAGGCCCCTCCACACCTCCCCAGCGAAGTATTAGTAGTTTGTACAGAGATCAGTAATTCATTCTATGGGCGAGCACCTCGCATAGCATACCCTGAATGGCGCGATCGCGCAAATCGGCCGCACGCACGACCGATTTGCAAGGATTGGGAAAAGCTGCTATAATCTTTCGCGTTGCGGCGGTAACGTAACTCGCGCTGCGATATGAGAGAGGCCCCATCGTCTAGCGGCCTAGGACAACACCCTCTCAAGGTGTAGATCGCGGGTTCGAATCCCGCTGGGGTCACCAGGGCCCGTGGTGTAGTGGTCAAACATACAGCCCTGTCAAGGCTGGGAGCGCGGGTTCGAATCCCGTCGGGCCCGCCACATTTGAGCAGAAAAGGCTTGCGAGATGCAAGCCTTTTCTGTTTTTCGCAGCCCTCTAGTTTGGTTACAGCCAGTGCTCCCCGAATAGTCGCCACATTTTTGGCGTGGTCGTGGTCGGATCAAAGACCTTGGGCTTCCATTGACTGAATGCGTCTGCCAATGCTTTTTTACGCGGCAGGGCGAGGCACTTATAGGTGCAATAGAGCCAGGTCGCGAGGCATTTTGCTCGGACACCGTACCAATTGACAACCCAGGTATTGATGCTGTCTTTCTGACGATGGCACTGCGGAGCTGGAATACCAGTGGCGTTCTGAATTGCAAACTTCATCCCGGTTAGGAACTGCGCCGTTCCGTATGCGCTCAGCATTGGCTGCACAGAATTGCCCGGCCGATGCCACATCAGCGAGCCATCTCCGTCGATATAGCCACGTGCGAAATGCGCCAGAAACGCGTCGGGCACTTCCGGCCATCTCAACGTCAGCGATTTGCGCTCTGTCCCACCAAGCCGTAGCAATTCGTCGTACAGCTCTTTACGGCAGATCACCAGCTTGTAGACCTCGGAGCCTGTGATACGTGTTAGCTTGCCTGTCCCAATCACATGTTTCAGCACCTCTAGATGCTCGACATCCTTGCTGCCGATAGAAACCACGTAGCTGCTACAGCTTTTCTGGCTGTACATATTCCCATCCGCGAACCAGTAGCCCAGCACATAGGCCATGTCGTGACTCCAGGTTCTGAAAAAAGGGCACGGAATGGCACGAGTCATGTCGGGCGGCTTTCGATAGCTCGGTTACACGATGAAGTGTATCATATCCAAACACATGTGTCAATACGCCAACACCAAACGCGCGGCCATCTGGCCGCGCGTTCGATTGGCCAGGTCTCCTTTACGCAACCAACTCATCGTGGAACTGCCGCCGGTACAGCTCGGCGTACAGCCCGCCGCGCGCGAGCAGCTCGTCGTGGGTGCCGCGCTCGACGATCCGGCCTGCCTGCATCACCAGCACCTGGTCGGCGTCGCGGATGGTCGAGAGCCGGTGGGCGATCACAAAGCTGGTGCGGCCTTTGAGCAGCGTCTGCAGCGCGCTCTGGATCAGCGCTTCCGTGCGAGTGTCGACGCTGCTAGTCGCCTCATCGAGAATCAGGATGCATGGGTCGCACAGCAGCGCCCGAGCGATGCCGAGCAGCTGGCGCTGTCCCTGGCTGAGCGTGCTGCCACGCTCGCCAAGCTTGGTTCCATAGCCATCCGGCAGGCGCGTAATGAAATCGTGCGCGTGCGCCGCCTGGGCGGCCGCTTCGACCTCGGCGTCGGTGGCGTCGAGCCGGCCGTAGCGGATGTTGTCGGCCACCGTGCCCGAGAATAGGAAGCTATCCTGCAGCACCACTCCCATCTGCGAGCGTAGACTGGCTTTGGTCACATCGCGCACATCGATCCCATCCACCAGCACCGCGCCGTCGTCCACATCGTAAAACCGCCCAATCATGCTGACCAGGGTGGTCTTGCCGGCGCCGGTCGGCCCGACGATCGCGATGGTCTGGCCGGGCTCGGCGACCAGCGACACGTCGCGCAGAACCATCTCATGATCGGACGATGGACGATGGACGATGGACGATGACACACCATCCGTGCGGAGATCACTCTCGTCCTTCAATAAGCTACTGTTGTCAATCGTCTTTCGTCTATCGTCTTTGGTGCGCTCGCCGTAGCTGAACGAGACGTGGTCGAACGCGATCCGTCCGCCGATCGGCGGCATCTCGCGTGCGGCGGGATGGTCGGTCAGCTCGCTGGGGGTATCGACCAGGTCGAAGATTCGTTCGGCCGCGGCGAGCGAGGCCTGTGCGGTGGTGTAGAAAGTCGAGAGCGACTGAATGGGCCGGAAGAACTGCTGCACATAGGTTAGGAATGCGACCACCACGCCGACGGTGATCAGGTTGTTGAGCGCCAGGTAGCCGCCATAGCCGGCGACGATCGCGGTCGCGACGGTCGAGAGCAGATCGACCGCCGGCGTGAATGCCGAGGTGATCGCGGTGGCGTTGATGTTGGCATCGCGGTTGGCGGCATTGCGCTGCTGGAAGCGCTGCTGGTTGACGCCGGTTCGATTAAATGCCTGCGCGACTTTGACTCCGGCGATCTCCTCTTGAATCTCCGATGAGACATCGCCGATCGACTCGCGGGTACGCCGGAACGCGCGCCGCGAAAGCTGGGCGAAGACATTCGTCAGCAGCAGCATGATCGGGATGACCACGAAGCTGGCCAGCGCCAGGCGCCAATCGAGCGCAAGCATGGCGATCAGAATACCGATCAGCCCGAACAGGCTGCCGAGCACCATCACCAGCCCCTGGCTGAGCAGCTGGTTGAGCACGTCGGTATCGTTGGTCAGGCGCGACATCAGATCGCCGGCTGGCTGGCGGTCGAAGAAGCGCAGCGACAGCCGCTGGATCGTGGTGAAGATCTCGCTGCGCAGCCGCGCCAGGGTCAGTTGGCCGATCTCACCCATCAGCCGGAACTGCAGGCGCGACGCCAGAAAACCGGCAACGTAGGTGCCGAGCAGCAGCAGCATAGTCTGGTTCAGCCCGGCTTGGTCGCCCCGGCCGATCGCGCCGTCGATGGCGCGGCCGATCAAGTACGGGCCGAGCGCCTGGGTGGCCGCGCCGACGATCGTCAGCGCCAGCACCACCAGCAGCTGTTTCCAATATGGTTGTAAGTAGCCAAGCAGCCGCCGCAGCACCAGGTTGCCGCGCGTCGCGCGCTCCTGGGGCAGCTCGGCCATGGCCTGTAATCCGCCTCGCATCATAGGATTTCTCTTGTGTGTGCTCGAAAGGTTGCAGCAAGACAGTTCTTGCTTTAAAGTACCGCCGCGCCGAAGGCGCACTTAGGCCAGATCGATGCGCACCACCGGGATGACACGCACCGTCCGTTTTTCATACTGGCCGAAATTCGGCGCTTTTGCGATCAGTAGTTGCCAGATGCGCGCGCGTTCCGGCCCAGTGACCGTGCTGGCGTTCCCACTGATCGTGTTCCCATGATCTTCGACCGTCACCTTGGGATTGGCGGTAAGGTTGGCGTACCAGGCCGGGTTCTTGTCGCTGCCGCCGGCCGATGCGAACACAAAGTAGCTCGACCCATCCTTGAGATGAAACACCGGCTTGGTGCGCGGCTGGCCGCTCTTCTTACCTTTCGTCGTCAGCAGCACGATGTTCTTGCCGCCGAACCGCCCGCGCGTAAGCCGGTAGAGCGCAATATATGCGTTCATGAATAGGTTGTAGATAAACATGGAATTTGCTCCTTATCTATCTGTTCGATAAGCTTTGGTGGAGGTTTACAATATCTGCATTGAGAATCAGCATTTTCATCGTAGGGACGCGATATATCGCATCCCTACGATGAAAACCATTGGAAACCAATGCATGACATTGATGAAACCTTATCGTAATCACAAAAAGCCGCCAGTATCACGCCGCAAGCGGCACTGGCTCAGCCACGCGGTCGCCGCCGAACTGCGAGTCGATGATCTCGCCATACAGCGCGCTCTCGCGCAGCAGGTCGTCGTGCTTGCCCTGTGCGGCGATCTTGCCGCCATCCAGCAGCAGAATCATGTCGGCGTTGCGGACAGTGCTGATCCGCTGGGCGATCACGAAGCTGGTGCGGCCGGCCATCAGGTGATCGAGCGCCTGCTGGATCTGGAACTCTGTCTCGGCGTCGACCGCCGAGGTGCTGTCGTCCAGGATCAGGATGCGCGGGTCGTGCAGCAGCGCGCGAGCGATCGCGATCCGCTGGCGCTGACCGCCCGAGAGCCCGACCCCGCGCTCGCCGACGATCGTGGCGTAACCATCCGGCAAATCGGCGATGAATTGGTGCGCCTGGGCCGCGCGCGCCGCCGCCTCCACCTCGGCATCGCCGGCATCCGGCCGCCCGTAGGCGATGTTGTCGCGAATACTGCCGCTGAAAAGCATGGTGTCCTGCAGCACAATGCCGATCTGGTCGCGCAGACTTTCAAGCGTCACATCGCGCACGTCGTGGCCGTCCACCGTCACACCACCGGCTGTTGCGTCGTAGAAGCGCGGGATCAGGTTGATGATCGTGCTCTTCCCGCTGCCAGTCGGCCCCATAATCGCCACTGTCTGCCCCGGCGCGGCGGCAAATGAGATGCCGTTGAGCACCTTACCCTCGCCGCCGACATAGCGGAATGAGACGTTCTCGAACGCCACGCGGCCCTGCACCGCCGGCAGCGCGACAGCGCCTGGCCGATCGGCGACCTCGCTCTGGGCGTCGAGGATCTCGAAGATCCGCTCGGCGCTGACGCTGGCGCGCGAGATCTGGCCAATGATCATGCCCAGCATCATGATCGGCATGATCAATAGCGAGAGGTAGGTGTTGAAGGCCACCAACTCGCCCAAGCTCAGCGCGCCGCCGATCACCTGGTAGCCACCAAACCAGATCACCGCTAGCGTGCCAAGGTTCGAGATCAGAAAGATCAGTGGGAAGCTGGCCGCGAGCCCGCGGATCGTCTCCAGGTTCGCCTCCAGCAGCTGCTGATTGGTCGCGCTGTAGCGCGCGGCTTCATATGGCTCGCGGGCGAAGGCCTGGACAACGCGAATGCCGACCAGGTTCTCCTGCAGCACCGTGTTCAACGCGCCAAGACGTGCCTGGACCTTGCCGAACAGCGGCCGGACCACACGCATGAATCGCGACAGGATCACAAACATGGCCGGGACGGTCAGCACGGTTATGAGGGCGAGCCGCCAGTTCGTGCTGAAGAGCACGACCAGGCTGCCGATCAGCAGCACAATAGCGCTGAGCAGCTGAAGTAGCCCGCTGCCGAGGAATGTTCGCACCTGCTCGACATCGCTGGTGATGCGCGTCATGAGCTGGCCGGTCTGTGCCTGGTCGTGGTACGAAAAGCTCAGATTCTCGATCTTGGTAAACAGGGCGTTGCGCATCTCGTAGGCCGCCGATTGCGACACTTTCTCCGACAGGTAGCCCTGGGTGAAGCTGAACAGCCCGCGCACCACTGCGATCCCAAGCAGCGTCGTGGTGGACCAGATCAGGACTTGCGGGTCGCCTGCGCTGATGCCCCGATCGATCACCACCCGCAACATCTGTGGGCTAAGCAGGTTGGCCGCGCTCACGAGCAGCAGGCTCAGCAGCGCGCCGACCCCCGTCAGCCAGTATGGGCGCAGATAGACGAGCGCCCGTCGTAATGATTGCATACTGCTCCTATTTCACAAGACCGGAGACGAGAGACTGGAGACAAGCGTGAAGCCTCGCGTCTTGCGTCTCGTGTCTCGTGTCTCCCCGTCACTCGTCACTCGTCGTCAGCTTGCGCAGCACCATCAGGCCGTCGTAGAGCCGCGCGCGCTCCTGGTCGTCGAGCCGTGCGAGCATGCCTGTCATCGCATCCTGGGTATACTGGCCCATCGCTTCGAGCGCCGCCCGGCCCTCGTCGGTGAGCGTCAGAATGACCTGGCGCCGATCGGATGGGTCGGTTTCGCGCGCGACCCAGGATTTGCGAACCAGCACGTCGATCGTGCGCGACATGGTCGATGGCGTCACGTGGTGGCTCGTGGCCAGCTCGCTCAGCGAGCGTGGCGCGTGGTGCAGCATGCCGAGCATACGAAATTGGCCCATATTCAGATGTTCTTCGTCGCCGCTTTTGCATTGGCGAAGCGCTCCGCCCAGACTGCGCATGAGGTTCGGCATGGTCTCGAGCAGCAGACGTGCGCATTCACGTGCCTCGGGCATTGTGTCCTCGTTGGTTTAGCTAATAAATGTACTAAGCAAAAAATGCTCTATACAATATTTGGTTAATACAACTATACATGGAAAAGGGCCGCTTGTCAAGAGTGATTATAGACACGGAATATTCTTTCTGGGGAGGTCTGGAGGGGGCACCCAGAGGGTACCCGGGCTCCTCCAGACCTCCCCAGAGGTGGGGGTGCGGGGGCGGCGGGGTGCCCACACCCAGAGGGTACCCAGCGTCGCCCCCGCGCCCCACCAAATATGCCAAATCAATACAAATGATACTGATGGCAAACTCGCCAGCTGGGGGTGCGGGGCCGCAGGCCCCCGAGACGTTTCTTTTTTGCGCCTGGTTCGGGCGGCTTTGCCGCCCGAACCAGGCGCAAAACCAAATGCATCTTGGAGGGCTTCGCCCTCCAAACCTCCCATCTGAGTAAGCGAGCAGTATCACAAATAGCAGTAAGATGTTACCACGAATCTGGCGGCGCGGACGAAGCTGTGCCATAATGCTGAGCAGGACGATCGTCTGGAAAGGAGGGCGCAGATGTCAGGCACGCTGCGATCGGGTTTGATATTTGCCGCAGTCGGACTGATCGCCGTGCTTGCCACGGCCTTCTTACCGCCGCCCGGCCCGGTGGTGTGCGGTCCGCTGCTGGCGGTGCTTGTCGGCGCCTTGGCCGGCTTCTATGGCGTGCGCTGGAGTATGGAGAACATGCGAGTCAGCCGCGGCGTGCTGGCGGGGACACTGGCCGGGCTGGGCTTGCTGATCGGCGCGGTGATCGCCTATGTCGTGCTGTTCAATCGCCTCAGCGCCGATCCGTCGTTTCAGGAACAGCTTGGCGCGTTTTTGCGGCAGCAGCCCAACGCGCAAATCGACCCGCAGGCGGTTGGCGCTGCCGTCGGGATCGCGGGAGTTATCGCCGGCCTGTGCTTCGGCGTGCTGAACCTCGTGCTTGCGCTGGCCTTTGGGGCCCTGGGCGGGTGGCTGGCCTTGCGTAACCGGCCGCAGCCAACGCCACCGGTGAATCCATACAGTTGACCAGGACAAATCGGTCGCGGACAAATCCCCTACGGGGCGCAGCGCGGACGGACGCAGGTATATGTATTATTCTGCATCTCGGGAAATGGGCTTCACTTGACCTTAGTCGGGAATAGTAACGTTCTCCAATCCTTCTTCGGGCTGTGGGAACTGCGGGTTCATCGACTCCAGCGTATCGGCGATGGTTCGGGCAACCACCAGATTGCGATACCACTTCTTGTTTGCTGGTAAGACATACCACGGGGCATAGTTGGTCGAGCATTTATTAATAGCGTCCTCATACGCTTTCATATAGTCGTCCCACAGTTCCCGCTCCTTGAGGTCGCCGATTGCAAACTTCCAACGCTTATCAGGATTTTGCAGGCGGCTTTCGAGTCGCCTCTTTTGTTCGTCTTTTGAAATATGAAGGAAAAACTTGAGGATGGTGGTATTGTTGGCGGCCAGAAGCTGTTCAAAGTCATTGATCTGGTCGTACCGTGCCTTCCAGATCTGCTCTGGTACGAGCTGGTGGACGCGCACCACTAGGACATTTTCATAATGAGAGCGATTGAAGATCGTCATCATTCCCCGGCCTGGTGTCTTTGTGTGGTGGCGCCAGAGGAAATCATGGTCCAACTCTTCAGGTGTAGGGACCTTAAACGGCCAGACCTGACACCCCTGCGGATTAACACCCTCGAATACGTGGCTTATTGTGCCGTCCTTGCCGCCGGTATCCATTGCCTGAAGCACAATGAGCAGTGCCTGTTTATGTTCTGCATAGAGCCGTTCCTGTAAGCCATCTATGCGCACTCGCTGTTCCTCAAGCAGCGTTGCGACTTCGGCTTTATCCCGGTAGCCTCCTGTATCGTCAGGGTCTATATCTGATAATTTGACATGCTGTCCCGGCTCGATTCGATGGCGCGGATATGCAGAGCTGGAAGATGTCTTGTTTCGCTTCTTTGCCGTCATCGGCTTTGCTCCTGTACGTTGTGGATTTGTCCACGCTGATACTTCAGTTGTGCCTGGCCGCTGTTCGTCTAACCGCGCTCGTGGGGGACGCGGTGAATGCTGCCATCCTTATTTCAGAATGTAGATTGTAGATTGGTCGCCTCAATCTACATTCTACAATTTCCCCAGGACTTCGCCTACTCGTAGAATCTCTTCCTCAGTATTGTAGAAATGCGGCGCGATCCGGAACCCTTTGCCGCGTGGGATGCAGATAATGCCGGCCTTCTGGAACCGTGCGCAGGTCGCCGCCGGGTCGTCCACCTCTACGATCACAATGCCGGAGCGATGCTCGGGCGCGGTATCGGCCGAGATCCGGTAGCCGCGCTCCTGTAGGTCGCCGATCGCCGTGCCGGCCAGCATCAGCACGCGCTCGGCGATCCGTTCGATCCCGATCTCCTGGATCAGCGAGACGCTGGCGCGCAGTCCCAGTTGGTTGACGATTCCGCTCGATCCCAGGTTGAAGCGCTCGGCGGTTGGCTGCAGGGTGAAGTTGTAATCCAGAAAATTGGGTGCATCCACCACGCTGGCCGCGCCGACATACGGCCCCGCCACCAGGTCGTCCAGCAGCTCGCGCCGGACGTACAGGAAGCCGCCGCCGATCGGGCCGAGCAACCACTTCTGCGAACCTGCCGCCAGGAAATCGACATTGGCGGCCTGCACGTCGAACGGCAGTGCGCCAAGCGACTGGATGCCGTCGACGACAAAGAAGATCCCGCGCTGCTTGCAGATCCGGCCGACGCCCTCGATGTCGTTGCGAAAGCCCGTGGCGAACAGCACCGTGCTCATGGCGATCACGCGTGTATGGCTGTCGATCCGCGACTGGAGCAGATCGAGATCCAGCCCGCCGTTGCGCGCAGGTACGATCTTGGTCAACACGCCGCGGTGGGCCAGGTTCATCCAGGGGTAGATGTTGGCCGGGTAGTCGCCGTCCAGCACCAGCACATTATCGCCGGGCCGCAGCGGCAGACTCAGCGCGGCGATGTTGATGCCCATCGCGGTATTCGGCATCAGCACGATCTCGTCGACCGAGCGGGCGTTGATCAGCGTGGCCAGGCGCTGGCGCAGGTCGCGCAGATCGCCTTCCACCTGCTCGCGGAAATCGCCGAACGGCTCGTTGGCGGTTCGCTCGTTGAAGCTGTTCATCGCTGCCACGGCGCGGGTATTCACAGGCGAGACGCCGGCATGATTGAAGTTGGCGTGGCGCTCGGCGACCGGGAAGAGCGGCCGGTAGGGGGTCGGGTCGAGCATCATGATTCCTTTCTACAAAGCATGATATCATGCTACGTTGGAACGTTGAAACGTTAGAACGTTCTAACGTTCCAACGCAAGAGCGTAGGACGAAGGCGAGAGCAAATCATACCATAGATAAAGGATATCTTGTGATGAACGACCTGGAGACATTTCGCCGGCAGAAGGACCGCTATTTCAAAGCCAGCCCCGACTCGCCGATTCCGCCAGATCAACGCGATGACTTCACAGGGCTCGCGTACTACCCCGAGAACGCAAGCCTGCGCCTGATCGTCCAGCCCGAGGAGTTCGCCGAGCAGGAGCCTATCCGGATGATCACCAGCACCGGCGGCGAGCAGGAGTATGTGCGCTGGGGCCGCTTCGGCTTCGAGGTGGATGGGCAGCCGGCGACACTGACAATCTACTATGCTGCCGACTGTGAGCATACACAGCAGGCCGTGAGGCTGCCCCTGATGTAAGATTCTACACCAGGGGCAGGTTCGTGGCTGGTACACATCCGAAGTAAGACAAGGTTTCGCCTGGCAGCGATCAGCTTTACAGTTGGGGAGGTGCGGAGGGGGCACCCAGAGGGTACCCGGGCCCCTCCGCACCTCCCCAATGGTGGGGGTTTGGGGCGGATTCGCCGCCCCAAACCTCCACCCAAAAGTGTAAAGTTCGCAAGAACCTTGTCTAAGGGGCAGGAACTTCTGTGGCTCATGGGTCGTCCTGTGCCGTTACCGGGACTATTCCTGACGAGCTGGGGTTCCACATCGGCGCAGGCACGCAGGCGCATATACAGGGTTTTCGGCGCAGCGGCTTGCCACCAGCAAGGAAGGTCCCGATGTCAAGGGCGCGACGCGTCGGCGACGAGCTGGCCTCGCGCCAGGTCGGAGCCGATGGCACACCCTTTTCATCGGAAGGTGCCTGCTGGTAACCTTAGGCGCAAGCCGAAAACTCCGGCAGCGCCAAGGGCCGATGGGAAGAATGGTGCGCTCACGGTTATTGGTGAGTGTCTGTGTAGAGCTTTTCTCCTGCCCGGATTGGGACCGCCAGCCGGTTCTCGCGCGGTGTTATCGGGCAGGACCAGTAGTCGTTGTAGGCACAGTAGGGATTGTAGGCCAGATTGAAATCGACCAGGAACTGCCCGTTGCTGAGTGGCTCAGGTTCCAGGTAACGTCCAGCGCCGTAGGTCTCCACGCCAGCGAGCGCATCGGCGAAGGGCAGGAAATACGCATCGCCGTCAGCGTAGAGTGTCAGCTCAACCGCCTGCCCGTCTACGCTGAGGTGCAATCGTCCATAGCGCGTGTACTCCTGCACGTCGCCAGTAGAGGTCTGCATCACAATCGGGTCTTGGTCGGCAAACTCCTCGACCGGCACAATCAGGCGCAGCGCCGGATTTTCAGGAAAATAGCGTAGCCCTTGAAAGCTTTGCTGCTGCTCCGGCGTCAATGGGCTTTGTGGATTGGTCTTGAAGAACTGGTCCTTGTCTGCGCGAAACTCGTCAAGCTCAGTCATTATAATCCTCTTGCTGTCACTTAATCTGATGGATACCATCTACACGAGCAGTTGTGCTCGTGTAGATGGCGGTTGACGACAAGGGGATTATAACACTGGCAGCCATAACGGTGTCTGGATAGCTGACCCCTTTCGGGGGGACGTACGCACATGTGCTATACTGGCTTCAGAGATGACGAGCCTGAACATCAGGCATTTATCCCTTTGCAATGCAATATTTCTAATATGCCTACTCAGAAGAGTATAGCTGCCCAATCCCGCCAGCCGAGAACCGCATCGCCGTGCCGGTGCGCGCGGGGGAGATGCAGTATCAGAATTAGACGCGAATAATTGGCAAGAATATCAGCGAATATTCGCGTTCATTCGCGGATTCTCGGCTCGATCAGCCGTCTTTGATGCGACCCCGCCGGTCTTGACGGGTCGCGCCGCTGTGGCATAATAGCGCTAGGCTGAACCAGAAACGATCGCATCGGCAGGAGAGAGAGATGACCGTTACGACCATGCTGCCCGAGCTGGTGCTCCGCTCGCCTGAGGCGGATTGGGACCGCGCGCGCTGGGAGACGCTGCCCAACGACGGCAACCGCTACGAGGTGATCGATGGAGTGCTGTATATGACCACCGCGCCAAGCAGCTTTCACCAGTGGATCATTCGCCAGATCGTCTTCACGCTCGCCCCCCAGATTGATACGCCGGGTATTGGTATCACGCTGTGGGCGCCCATTGGCCTCTTCATGCCCGGCTGCGATCCCGTGCAGCCCGATATTCTGGTCGTCCGCAGCACCGAACTCGATATGTTCCAGGATAGCCGGATCTATGGAATTCCCGCGCTCCTGATCGAAGTGCTGTCGCCGTCGAACCCTAATCAGGATACCAAGGTCAAGCGTGGCGCCTACGCGCGCGCCGGCGTGCCGGAATACTGGATCGTGCGCCCGGCCGACCGTGATGTGCTGGTGTGCAGCCAGCCCGACGCGGCGCTCGGCGATTACGCGCAAGTCCAGCATGTCACCCCCGACGCCGAGTTGATCTCTCCGACCCTGCCGATCCACGCGCCGACTGCCGGATTCTTCGCCGGCGCGCCGGACACCACGCTCTAACGTTCGAGCGTTTCACATCACACATGAAGGAACAATGAAGCTACTCGACTCGCTCAATCCCGAGCAGCGCGCCGCCGTCACCGCGCCGCTGGGCCCCATCCTGGTGCGCGCCGGGGCCGGCAGCGGCAAACGCGCGTGCTGACGCTGCGAATCGCCTATTTGGTCGAGCATCACGGCGTGCAGCCTTCCAGTATTCTAGCGCTGACATTCACCAATAAAGCCGCCAAAGAGATGCGTGAGCGGCTGCGCAACCAGCTCGGCAATCGCGTGCGCGACCTGACCACCGGCACCTTTCATGCCGTCTGCGGCAAGCTGCTACGGGCCGAGATCGCCGGCCGGCTCGGCAGCTACACGGCCGACTTCACGATCTACGGCGCCGACGAGCAGCTTCAGATCGCGGCCGAGGCGCTGGATGCAGCCAAGGAGCGCCCACCGCAGCTGCTAGAGCCGGAGGATCTGCTGCGGCTGATCTCGCGCAACAAGAGCCGGCTGCTCTCGCCGCGCCTGGCAGCCCGCTTCGCGCGCGACCCGCTGGAAGCCTTTGTCGCCGGCTGCTACCGGCGCTACCAGCGCGGGCTGGAGCGCGCCAACGCGCTGGATTTCGACGATATGATCCTGCTGACGCACCAGCTGCTGTCCGAGCACCCCGACGTGTTGGAGGAGTACCAGCGCCGCTGGGGGCATGTGCTCATCGACGAGTACCAGGACACCGACCCGAGCCAGCACGCGCTGATCGAGCTGCTCTCGCGGCCGCCCCATGCCTTGTATCGGGCGGAAGGAGGCGGTCGGCCGCGCTCGCTGTTTGCCGTCGGCGATGGGATGCAGGCGATCTACCGCTCACGCACTGTAAAGTATGTTTTCCAGAGGAGCGCGGTGCGTCGTGATCGTGGCGCTGGGCCAGCGATGGCGGCGCAGAAACCCCGCAAAAAACGACAGCGCCAATACAGCACGGCGCCCCTGGAGATGCGCCAGGGGCGCCTTACTGTGTCAACTCTCGGTACAAGCGACGGCCATTGTCATTGAGTTTTGCGTAGCTTTGTAAGCCAACGTTGATAAGTCGCCGCTTCCTAAGGGCATTAATCGCATCATCCAAATCCCGCTGAGATATGTTCAGTGCCCGCTGAATTGCGGCGAACTCCACTGTTTCGTCCAGAGACGGGCCGGACTGTTCTGCGATAGTGACAAAACATTCCTTTCGATCGCGGTCATCATATTCAGCCTCGCTCACTCAGGATAAGCGTATTTTCGGTTGCGCTGAGTATAGCACAGATTTGCGGTTCTAGACGCCTAGTTTTGGGGCCTTCGCAACTGATCGCCTGCGTTTGCGTACTACAGATACCTGGACTATTCTGTTCTCAGGCAGTGGTCAGCAGTAGCAGGAGGTTCCATGCGCACACTACACCGCGTTTGGCAGAATGTCCGCCGTGGAGAACACATTGACCTCTATCTGACGGTCGTTGCTGCGATCGTTTTTGTCGCTCTCAACCTGTTCGGTGTCGATGTTGGCCGGTGGATGGCTCCAATTACGCTGGGGGCGCTGGGCCTGCTCGCGACCTCCCTACTTGGAACGCGCCATCATATTGACCAACAACTCCAGACCTGATCGCCGCTACTACCGGCGGCCTGCGTGAGCGTGCAGCCCTACCACTTTTTCGCCAGGACGGCCGCACCGCTTCCGAGATTGTGGTGGTGGGCGTCGCACTTACTAATGCGGTTTTATCTCATCTCGACTTCTTTGAGCATAAGTTGAAACAAGGCTGTCACCTGCGCTTCTTATTGCTCGACCCAAACAGCCAGGCCATGCAGACCTGGAATATGCTCAGTCCCATCCCAGATATTCAGCACGATATTGAGCGGGTGTTGAGCGCGTTGGCTGTCATTAGGCAGCACGCAAAGGCCGGACACGGCACATGTGAAGTTCGGCTCGCGCCTGTGTTTTTGCCCTTTGGTATTGCGGCATTTGATCCAGCCAAGGATGACGGCTTTATGAACGTCGAAATCATTGCTTACCAACGGCACCCCGGTGACCGCCCCCACGTCCTTCTCACACAGTCGCGCGATCAAAAATGGTTTGCGTTTTTCCGAGATCAGTACGAACGGCTATGGACCGAAGCCCGTCCATGGCAACCTCCAACTAGCTAGGTAATGCGGCAATCGCGGTTCTTTGCACCCCAAAGCATTGCCCTCCGTACGCCGAGGCGTGCGACAGCGCCATCGAGACATATGCATTGGTTTGTGTCTCGTACTGTTCTATGCACAAAATATCAGGCGACGTTCTGACGTAGGCCACGCCGCGCCCGCTGGCGCGACGGTCAGTAAAACAGTTTGCCGATCAGGATCGTCGGCGCGCCGCTCGGGGCGACTCGGGCGGCATAGGAAAACGCCTCTGAATTGCTCCAGGGGCGTTCGCTTTTGGCACAAATCGTGCTATACCATCCCTTCACCTACTTGCGTATTTCTTCGATGCGCCTCGCTGCTGTGGGCGTACGGCCCCGACCTCGCGCTTTTATCTAATGCGTTAGATGGGCCTCTTGGCACAATTCGCCAGGGGCGACCGCGCGTAGGCGGAGGTGTATCTTGGAACAAACAGCCGAGTGGTGGGCGCAGATGCGCCAGCTTATTAAGAGGGGCGAAGAGCTGCAAGCGCGATCCCAGCGTGTCATTGAGGAGAGTTATGCCATATACCAGCGACTGGAAAAACTGTTTGAACAGGCCGACAAGATGTGTCAACACAGCGCGGAAGTAAGTAAACAGAAATTGCGCTACATATCACTATAGTACGCCACCGCCTGCACACGCCCCTGGAGCAATCCGGGGGTGTTTCTGTGTGCGCCGCTTGGCGGCGCGATTCTTGCTGTGCTTTCGGTCAAGGAGCGCAGCCATGGAGATCGAATGTGCGACCGTGAGCGCGGCGGGGCTGGTCGTGTTTGTTCTGCTGGACGCACACCTCCAACCGGGCATCGATTTCACGATCGTGAACGCGCGTGAACTCGATCTACCCATCACGCTCCTGATCACGCATACCCTACCTGACGACACGATGCGCTGGTTGCAGTCCATCCCAGACGCCACCATTGCGTGCGCGTATGGCACGTAGCCTCGCCACAACGCCCCTGGATTACTCCAGGGGCGCGTTTCTTGCTGCGCGTACCACAGGGGGATACTATGGACCTCACGCCAGAATGGTGGGCGCAGACGCGTGCCCTCATTGCGCAAGCCGAAGCGCTCGAAGCGCAAGCGCGGCGCGTCGCTGAGGAGAGCGCGATTATACGTCAACAGATCAGAGCGCTGCGTCAACGAGCGGACGCGGTGAATGAAGCGATGAGAAAGCACCCCGCGCCCCCTGCCCCACAATAATACGTCACCGCCTGCACACAGCGCCCCTGGTGATGAGCCAGGGGCGTTGCTTTTGAGGCGGGGCAGGGGGCTTGATTACCGTACAACATGGTACAGCTCTGCGGCAGAGTGCATCAGCCCCCTATACCACATGAGTGCGAAATCCCCGATAGAAATACACCGTTCCAGCTTCTCCAGCCACCGCGCCCGCCAGCGTCGCGCCTATGTTCGTGTTCGTCGCCGGCTTGGAAGAGGGTACGCTGCCGCACGAGCGCAGCCTGGGCACGCCCGATGCGATCGAGGAGGAGCGGCGGCTGTGCTATGTCGCCCTGACGCGCGCCGGCGAGCGGCT
>DATFXE010000031.1:0-19001 GCA_035258585.1 Roseiflexaceae bacterium
GATCCGCGCGCTGCCGCCGACAGTCATGCTGCCGGCGTGAGCAGCCACGGCCTCCTGGCCGAGCGGCGCGTCGGTCAGCGTGAGGTTGCCGCCAATGCTGCCAAGCGTGAGGATCGGGCCGGTTGCGCGGAAATCGGCCGAGCCGCCGATGTGCCCGGCGCGCAGGCTGCCAGAGATCGACTCGATCCGGCAATTGCCGCCGACATTGCTGAGCGCCAATGTGCCGCCGATTCGGGCGATCTCGCAACTTCCGCCGACGTTGTCCAGCGTCAGGTCGCTGGCGATATCGTGGATGCGCGCGTTGCCGCCAATGTCGCTAACCGCGGCGCGCTGGGCCGTCACCAGCACCAGATTGCCGTGGACCTCGGCAATCTCGGCCGTGCCGATCTCGTGCGCCTCGACATCGCGGCGCGGCCGCGGCGACGATGGGCGGCGGCGCAGCAGCTGGTCGCGCTCGATCGCCAGCCTACCGGCGCCCGTGACGAACACGCTGCCATTGATGTCGCGCAGCCGAACCGACCCGTCGATCGTCGCGATCCGCACATCGCCGTTGTGATCCTCGATCGCAATTTCTGTCGCGGCGGGCACACGCAGCCGTATGTCGGCGCGCGCCTGGTGAATGATCAGCGCCGCATTCTCACGATCGATCGCGCTTTCCGGCAGGCTCGGCTCGGCCACAAAATCGCGCCGGTCCCAGAACTCGACGTTCAGCGCGCCCTGGCATCCAGTGATGGTCACGCGCGGCGTTTCGCCGGCGGGGAATGTTTGTGGTTGCATCGGATTATTCTCCTGAAGGTTTCAGCGATACATACATTGCTTTACGATGAAAAACGTTGATTCTCAATGTGAGAGATCGTAAAGCTGCGCCGGGGCGCGGCAGATTTCGCTCTGCCCGCGCAGCAGCGCCAGCGCGCAGACACCTGCCAGCAGGTACATCGCGCCAAAGCCGTCGAGCGTCGGCACCAGCCCAACCCAGTCGCCCAGCAAGCTGGCGGCGGCCTGACCGAAGAGCATGGTCAGCGCGCTGATCGCCCCATAGGCGCCAAAGATCCGCCCACGGTAGCGATCGGCCACGCTCTGCTGGAGCAGCGTGTCGATACTCACGAACAGGCCTATGATCGGCACACCCTGCGCCAGCTTCAGGAGCAGCGCGGCCGGCAGCCAGAGCGATCGGTCGATCGGCAAGGCGGTGACATTGATCAGCGCCAGCGACGCCAGCCCGAGTACGATGCCGCTCAGCCCGACCAGGTATGCCGGCCGCACCAGTCTTGAGATCCGCCCGATCAAGAGACCGCCGATCAAGCCTCCGATCGCCTGGGCGCTGGCCATCCAGCCGCGCACAAGCGCATCGCCGTGCAGAATCTGCTTCAGCCATGGGAAGCCCAGCACATTGATGATACCCTCGGCAACCATCGCCACGCCGGTGATGATAAACAGCGCCCGGACCAGGCCGTCGTGCTGCACCAGCCGCAACCCGTCACTCAGCTCGCGCCAGACCGCACGCCAGGCGCTGGCCACAGGCGCGAAACGTTCGCCAATCTGCTGGAATGGCTCCTGTGGCAGGGCGATCAGCGCGATCAGTGCGGCCGCGAGCAGAAACGAGGCGCTATCGATCGCTACCACGCTGCCGATCCCGAACAGCGCCATGGCCAGCCCGCCCAGCGGTGGCGCAATCAGCCGCGTCAGCTCCCAGTTCAGCGCGATCAGCGCATTGGCATGCACGAGGTGCTCCTCACCGACCAGGATCGGCACAAGCGCGCTCTCGGCCGGCTGGAAGAACAGCGCGATCGAGGCTTGCAAAAACGCGGACAGGTAGACCAGCCAGATATCCTGAATCGAACGGACCGGCAGCAGGAGCAGCAGCGCCGCGGCGCTCAACATATTTGCGACGATCATCGTGCGCCTGCGATCCCAGCGATCCACGAACACGCCAGCCAGTGAGCCAAGCAGCAGCCGCGGCGCAGTCTGGGCGATGAACATCCCGCCAGTCGCCAGCGCCGAGCCAGTCAGATCGTAGATATACACCGGCAGCGCGATATACAGCACCCAATCGCCCACGAACGAGATCAGGCCGCCGAGCCACAGCAGGGCAAAATTTCGTTGGCGTAGAGTCGCGAGCATTGTGTACTCTCTCCAAGTCGCAGATTTCAGGCTACAGATCGCTGGGTGCCGGCTGCAAATGACACAGGGAGCGATGATCTTCTACGAACTTGCGACTTATGACCTGTAGTAGACGCTAATTCAGCTTGACCGAACGGGCCGACGGGCGATAGCTGGGCACCAGGGCCGCGCGTTCCTCCTTGCCATATCGCAGCAGCCAGGTTCCCAGGCTGAACAGCGCCCGCCCCAGCGGCCGTGCTACACGGCGACTCAGCGCCAGCGGCCGCCCGCAGGCCCGGATCAGCCGCTCGTGCTCGGCGGCGGCCAGATAATCGCGGCGCAGCTCGCGCGCGTACTCGGCTTGCATCTCAAGATTGCTCCACATGGCCTGCCTCCTTAACGGAAAGTGCTATGTGTCATGTCACTTTCGATTACTGATGTGGCGATAATATCATGGTGTTCTGAAAATGTCAATAGTCTGTTGGTTATATTTTTCAAATTGATGTAGAAATTTGCCTTTTCGTTAGCGTGTTTTGAATCAACCCTGCCCCTCGCTATATCGGGTATAATGCGCGTAGTTGCGGGAACAAATGAGCGAGGAAGGCGCATGGACCGGACCTTTGTAGCAATCGACGTCGAGACCACCGGGCTAGAAGCGGGCACCGACGAGATCATCGAGATCGCGGCGGTGAAGTTCACCGGCGACGCGGTGCTGGAAACGTTTCAGAAGCTGGTCAAGCCGCGCCACTCGCTGCCGCTGAAGATCGCCCGGCTCACCAACATCTCCGACGAGATGCTGGCCGATGCGCCGCGCTTCTCGGAGGTCGCGCCCGAGCTGGTGCGCTTTATAAAGAGCTACCCGCTGGTCGGCCACTCGGTCGGCTTCGATCTAAAGATGCTCCAGGCTCAGGGTATGCAGTTTCGCCAGCCGGCCTACGACACCTTCGACATGGCCACGCTGCTGATGCCGCGCGCTCCAGCCTACCGGCTCGGCGCGCTGGCCGCCGCGCTCGGCATCGCGCACGACGAAGCTCACCGCGCGCTGGCCGACGCCGACGCGACCCGTCAAGTGTTCCTGCACCTGCTCAAGCGGATCGAGGCGCTCGATTTGCACGAGCTTTCCGAGATCAACCGCCTGACCGCCAAGATCGAATGGCCGCTGCGCGATCTGTTCGGTGAGGTCGAGCGCGCCAAGGCCAGGACCGTCTTTTTAGACGAAGGACGAAAGACGATAGACGATGGTCTCAATGTCAGCCCTGATCGACCGTCAATCGTCAATCGTCCATCGTCTGGCGAACTCATCCCGCTCAAGCCCACCGGCGACAACCGCCCGCTCGACGTTGAGGCGATCCGGCGCTTCTTCTCGCCCGAGGGGCCCATGGGCCGCTCCTTCGAGGGCTATGAGCAGCGCGAGCCACAGGTCGCCATGGCCGAGGCCGTCACGCACGCCTTCAACAACAGTGACGCCGTCATGGTCGAGGCCGGCACCGGCACCGGCAAAGGCCTCAGCTACCTCGTCCCTGCGGCCATCTTCGCAGCCCAGCGTGGCGAGCGAGTGGTCATCTCCACCAACACGATCAACCTCCAGGACCAGCTGTTCTTCAAGGATATCCCGGCGTTGCAACGCATTATGACGATAGACGATAGACGATTGACGACTGAGAGCGACACCGATCTATCGTCCATCGTCCATCGTCCATCGTCCGAAAAGCCGCCTTTCACGGCTGCACTGCTCAAAGGCCGCGGCAACTACCTGTGCCTGCGCCGCTACAAGGAGCTGCGCCGCGACGGGCGGCTGGTATCGGATGAGATCAAGACACTGCTCAAGGTCCAGCTGTGGCTGCCGACCACCTCCAGTGGCGACAAGGCCGAGCTGCTGCTGATGGACAAGGAGAACCTGGCCTGGGAGCGGATCAACGCGACATTGGAGACATGCACCGGCCCGCGCTGCCCGGAGTACCGCGACTGTTTCCTGTACAAGGCCCGCCGGGAGGCCGAGGCGGCGCACCTGCTGGTGGTCAACCATGCGCTGCTGCTCTCCAACCTCGATCAGGAGGTCACGGTCTTCCCGCCCTACGACCATGTGATCATCGACGAGGCCCACAACCTGGAGGAGGTTGCGACCGATCAATTCGGCTTCGAGGTCGATCAAGACGAGCTGCTGAAATTCATGGACGACCTGTTCATGACCGGCGGCGCGAACACCAGCGCTGGACTATTCGCCGAGCTGCCGAAACACTTCCGCGAGAGCGCCGCCACCGAGAGCGATATGCAGAAGGCCACCTCGATCGCGCAGGCGGCCGGCCCGGCGGTCACGCGCGGGCGCCAGAGCGTCTACGATTGCTTTAATCTGCTGACCGCTTTCATGAATGCCGAGGCCGAGGCGACATCCTACGACGCGCGGCTGCGGATCACCGAGGCGATCCGCAAGCACCCCGACTGGGCGGCGGTCGAGCGCGCCTGGGAGAACCTGTCGCTCAATCTCGACGCGATCGGCGACGCGCTAGGGAAACTGGAGACCCTGCTGACCGATCTCAAGGACGCCGAGCTGCTGGAGTACGACATGCTGCTGCTGCGCGTGCAGTCGCTCAAGCGCTACGCCACCAATGTGCGGATCAACATTGGCTACATCCTGCTGGGCGGCGAGGAGCAGCTGATCACCTGGCTGGTCTACGACCGCACCAAGGACAAACTGACTCTCAGCGCCGCGCCGCTCTCGGTGGCGGAGCTGCTGGAGGCCAATTTGTTCTCCAAGAAGGCCACCGTGGCGTTGGCCTCGGCCACGCTGGCGGTTGGTGGCGAGTTCGGCTATGTGAAGGAGCGGATCGGCCTGGTCGAGCCGGAGGAGCTACAGCTCGAATCGCCCTTCGACTATCAGAAGCAGACGCTGGTCTACATCCCCAACGATATGCCCGAGCCCAATCAGCGCGGCTACCAGCAGGCGCTTGAAGAGGCACTGATCGCTCTTTGCACGGCGACTGGCGGGCGCGCGCTAGTACTGTTCACCGCCAACAACGCGCTGCGAATGACCTACAGGGCCATCCAGGAGCCGCTGGAGGACCAGGGTATCGCCGTGCTCGGCCAGGGGCTGGATGGCTCGCGCCGCTCGCTGCTGGAGCGCTTCAAGGAGTTCCCGCGCACGGTGCTGCTGGGCACCACTAGCTTCTGGGAAGGCGTCGACGTGGTTGGCGATGCGCTCTCGGTGCTGGTGATCGCCAAGCTGCCGTTCAGCGTGCCGAACGACCCGATCTTCGCCGCGCGCTCCGAGGGCTTCGCCGACGCATTTAACGAGTATGCCGTGCCGCAGGCGATCCTTCGCTTCAAGCAGGGTTTCGGCCGGCTGATTCGCTCGCGCGAGGATCGCGGCGTGGTGGCCGTGCTCGATAAGCGACTGTTGACCAAGAAGTACGGGCAGAAGTTTCTCGACTCGCTGCCGCATACGACCGTGCGTAGTGGCCCCGTGAAGCATTTGCCGCTGCTGGCGGCGCGGTTCCTGGTGTAGCTCAATCATTGTATTGGGGAGGTCTGGAGGGGCTCCCCAATCGTGGCTCATAAGGGTAGGTATGGTTCTATCCAAGTGGGGGTCTGGGGGTGACGCCGGATACCCTCTGGGTGTGGGCGCCCGGCCGCCCCCAGATCAGGGTTTTCTGGTCGTCGTACCGGCGGCCTTGCCGCCAGTACGACGACCAGAAAAGGCATCAGGAAGGGCTGTACCCTTCCTTACCTTCCCCTGTGAGCTCAAACGTGGGGTGTGGGGCGGGCTACCCCGCCCCACACCCTACCCCAAAATAGACAACAGGAGTATAGTGTATGGCATCCAACACACAGCTGATCGTCTGCACCTTTGATGGCGATGCCAAAGCAGACGAGGCTCGCGCCGCGATACAGTCGCTCGACGAGCAGCTCAATACGATCAAGCTCGGCAACATCGCGATTCTCCGCAAGGGCGCGGATGGCAATGTCACGTTTTACGAGACGGAGGAGCTGCGCGAGTACAGCCGCGACAGCACGTTCGGCATTGTGCTGGGCTGGCTGCTGGGGGCGGCCAACACGCTGGTCGGCGCGCCACTGGGTGTCGCGCCCGGCGTAGAGAGCGGTGCGGCGCTTGGCACCGAGGCGGCCGCGGCGCGCGATGTCGGCTTCCCCGACGAGGCCCTGCGCCAAGTTGGCGAGCAGCTGCACGCAGGCAGCTCGGCGCTGATCACGCTGGTGGAGTCCGGCCAGAGCGCGACCGTGGTGGCCGCATTGCAAAAGCTGGGCGGCCAGATCTTGCAGGGCCAGTTGCCGCCTGAGACGCTCGCAGCGCTGACGGGCGAATCATGATTGTAGATTCTAGATTGCAGATTGTAGATTGGGCTTCCGGCCAAATCTGCAATCTGCAATATGCAATATGCAATTTTCAAAGGGTGCGCGTCACTTTCCGCAGACCGCGCGGCCGGTCCGGGTCGAAGCCTTTGGCCAGGGTCAGGTGCAGCGCCAGCAGCTGGCCCGGCACGATCGCGGCCAGCGGGCTGAGCCACTCGGGCAAGCCGCCGGCCAGCCGCAGCAGCGTTGTCGCCAGCGGGTCGGCGGTCGCATCGTCTCCGGCGATCAGCAGCTCGGCGCCGCGGTCGTGCAGATCGCGCGCCAGGTCGAGCATATCGTCGAAGGCCGCGCCGCTGGGCATGATCAGGATCGCCGGCAGCCCTGCCGAGATAGTGGCGATCGGTCCGTGCCGAAAATCGGCCGATGAGTAGGCGACCGCCTGCACATACGTCAGTTCCTTCAGCTTGAGCGCCAGCTCCAGCGCGGTGGCATAGTTGTAGCCGCGGCTGATCACCACGCACTGATCCATATAGCGGTAGCGCTCAGCGCGTCGCGCGATGTCGGCGGCGCCGGCCAGCGTGGCTGTTAGCGCCTCGGGGACGCGCCGCAGCTCGGCCAATCGCTCGGGCTGGCCGCTCCAGGCCGCCGCAAGCAGCGCCATGACCGCGAGCTGCGTGGTATAGGTCTTGGTGGCGGCAACACTTCGCTCGGGGCCGGCGTGGATCTCGATCACATGATCGGCGGTGGTGGCCAATGGCGAGGCGCCGTCGTTGGTGATCGTCAGCGTTGGGCGGCCCTGGCGCTTGCCCTCCTCCAGCACTGACACGATATCCGGCGACTGGCCCGACTGCGAGACGCCGACCACCAGCGCGCCGTTCATCCGCGGCGGCGCGGCGTAGAGCGTGTGCAGCGAGGGCGTGGCCAGCGCCACCGGCAAGCCCGCCAGCGCGGCCCAGGCGTACTTGGCGTAGATCGCGGCGTGATCGGAGGTGCCGCGCGCCGCGATCAGCGCGTAGTCGCAGGCCGGCAGCTGCGCCACGATCTGGCCCACGCGCTCGGCCTCGCGATCCAGCAGCTGCGCCACCGCCTCGGGCTGGCTATAGATCTCCTGCTCAAGAAATGTCGTCATTGGCATTCACCTCGTCTCAGTCTTATAGTTCGACAACATGCCGCCGCAACAGGACTTACGCGGTCGTCCATTGCGGGGAGGTCACCCAGAGGGTACCCGAGGGCTGCAAGCCCTCCAAGAAGCGTTTTTCTGGCTCACTACGGCGGGGAGCCGCCGTAGTGAGCCAGAAAAAAGAAGACCTTGGGAAGGCGCCCAGAGGGCACCCGGCCTCCCCAAACCCCACCACCGCGTAACTCGTGTTAATGATAGGTACCAGAGCGAACGCAGGCAAAACGGCGCTTAAGAGCGCGACTACCTAAGACCTGGCCGTACGTAGCACGGCGACCAGCCGAGCCGCTGCTTGATCCGCTCGCGGATGCGCCAATCATAGCATAAGAGCAGGCTATCATAAAGAATCGGCCCCCGTGCTATAATGAAAGCGGTGAGCATGACATATTGTACTGAGGCTCACCAGGAGTAAACCAATGGCGTGGGTAGAAAACGTCCTGACCCACCTGAGCGCCCAGGGCCACCGTGTGACCGAGCCGCGCCGGGCGATTCTGGAGCGCATAGTACGCTATACGCAGCCGTTCAGCGCCGAGCAGCTGTTCAAGGATCTCGGCGGCGACGATGGGCCGATCGGCCGCGCGACCGTCTACCGCACGGTGGATCTGCTGTTGGGCGATCACTGGCTGGCGCGCGTTCACTGGAACGCGGCCAAGGAGGCCGCCGGCGACGACCATGCCTATGTGCCTGTCGAGCAGGGCCACCAGCACCACCTGGTCTGCCGCAACTGCGGCGCGGTCGCCGCGTTCGAGGGCTGCGACATCGACGGGCTGCTGGGCGGGCTGGCGCGGCGGCTCAACTTTCGCGTCGACGGCCACTGGCTGGAGATCTACGGCTTATGCCAGGTCTGTCAGCGCCAGATGTAGTCAGGGCCTCAGCTTGATCTCGAACAGCTTCGGCCATAGCTTGCCGGTGACGAACAGCCGATCGTGCTCGGCATCGTACGCAATGCCATTCAGTTCGGCCACGCGCTGAGTGCGATCCTCCAGGCCGAGCAGGCCAGTCAGATCGATCCAGCCGATCACCTGCCCAGTGCGCGGGTCGATCCGCGCGATCCGGTCGGTGAGCCAGACGTTCGCATAGATCTCCCCGTGGATATACTCCAGCTCGTTCAACCGCACCACCGGACCGTTCTCGTCGTACGCGTCGATCCGCCCGGTCTCCTCCAATGTCTCAGGATCCAGGAAGTGCAGCGTTGAGGTGCCATCGCTCATAATCAGGTGGCTGCCGTCGTGCGTCAGCCCCCAGCCTTCGGTCGGGTAGGTCCATGCGCGGCGAAAGGCGAAGCTGGCCGTATCGTATACGAAGCCGATATGCGATCGCCAGGTCAGCTGGTAGATCGCATCGCCGAAGATCGTCACACCTTCGCCATAGAAGTTATTCGGCAGCTCGCAGCCTTGCAGCACCGCGCCTGTCTCGATATTTAGCCGGCTCAACGTCGACGGCCCAAGCTCGCGTCCGGTGCCTTCGTAGAGCGCGCCGTTGACGAACAGCAGCCCTTCGGTCCACGCCAGCCGATCGTGCGGGTAGACCTTGACCACCTCGTAGCCCGATACTGGCGGCGCGGCGGGAGCCTTGCGATTTGGATCGGGGTAGGCCGGCGTGGCCGGTGCGGCGGGCGCCTCCGGCAGTGGCGCGCCATTCGGGATACATGCCGCGATCGACTGTATGGGCGAGGCGGTCGGCAGGGGCGTCGCCGGCTGCGGCAGTGGGTTTGGCGTGGGCGATACGACGACTGTGGGTGGCACGAGTGTCGCCACTGGCTGCGGCGATGGGCTTGGCGTGGGCGATACGACGACTGTGGGTGGCGCGGGCGTCGTGTCCAGCGCCGCTGGCACCAACGTGGTTGGCGCGCCAGGCGCGGATGTCGGTTGCGCCGGCGTGGGCGCTTCGCGTGCAGTTCCGCCTCCACACGCGCCTAACACGAGCAGCAGCGCCATGGTGCAACCGCCGCGCGCAAACATCCGACTGAGCATCCGTTGTACTCCTCAATCCTCAGGTTCAGCAACCGCGCTATTGTACCCAACACAGCGCAGCCTGTCGAAGGGTACGAAGAGCGATGGTAATGCGGCTGCGCTTTATGCTACAATGATCGCGGGCGTACGCCCTCATTCCAGGGCGCGAGGAATGAATGAGCATCCTTCGCAGGCACGCTCGACGTCGAGCAGAATTAAGGAGTGTAGACATGGCGGACACAGATGCGATTGTGCGCGACCTTTCACGGCTTGGCATCATCCGGCCGGGCCGCGTGTACGCGAACCTTTCCGCGCCGCGGCTGGTCGAAGAGGCGCTGGCGCGCGGCGAAGGCACGCTGACGATCGACGGCGCGCTGGTGGCACAGACCGGCAAGCGCACCGGGCGCTCACCCAGCGATAAATTCCTGGTCAAGTACGCCGATCGCGAGAGCGCGGCGCGGATCGCCTGGGGCAAGGTCAACCAGCCGATCGCGCCCGAAAGCTTCGAGCGGCTGCGCACGCGTGTGAACGCCTACTTGCAGGGCCGCGACCTATTCGTGGTCGACGCCTACGCCGGCGCCGACGCGCGCTATGGCCTGCCCATCCATCTGATCACCGAGTTCGCCTGGCACGCGCTATTCGCCCAGCAGCTATTCCGCCGCGTCGACGCCGCCAGTCTGGCGGCGCATCAGCCGGAGTGGACCGTGATCGGCGCGCCGCGCTTCTACGCCGAGCCGGCCGTCGACGGCACCAAATCCGAGACCGCGGTGATCATAGATGTCGAGCAGAAGATCGTTCTGATCTGCGGCACCGAGTACGCGGGCGAGAATAAGAAGTCCATCTTCAGCGCGCTCAACTATGTGCTGCCGCTGCAAGGCGTGCTGCCGATGCACTGCTCGGCCAACGTCGGCCCAGAAGGCGATGTAGCGCTGTTTTTCGGCCTGTCCGGCACCGGTAAGACCACCCTGTCGGCCGATCCCGAGCGCAAGCTGATCGGCGACGACGAGCATGGCTGGAGCGACGAAGGCGTGTTCAACTTCGAAGGTGGCTGCTATGCCAAATGCATCAACCTCTCACGCGAAAACGAGCCGCAGATCTGGAACGCCATCCGCTTCGGCGCAGTGGTCGAAAACGTGGTGGTCGACCCGATCACGCGCGTGGCGGACTACGCCGACGCCAGCCTGACCGAGAACACGCGCGTGGCCTACCCGGTCGAGTATATCAACAATGCCGAGCTAAGTGGCCGCGGCGGCCACCCACGCACGATCATCTTTCTGGCCGCCGACGCCTTTGGCGTGCTGCCGCCGATCGCCCGGCTGACGCCGGCGCAGGCGCGCTACCACTTCCTATCCGGCTACACCGCCAAGGCCGCCGGCACGGAGGTGGGTATCAAAGACCCCGAAGCGACTTTCTCCGCCTGCTTCGGCGCGCCATTCCTGCCGCTCTCACCCCAGGTCTATTCGCGCATGCTGGGCGACAAGCTAACCCGCCACGGTGTGCGGGTCTTCCTGCTCAACACCGGCTGGACGGGCGGGCCATACGGCATAGGCGAGCGGATCAAGCTCTCGGCCACCCGCGCGATGGTCCGGGCGGCGCTGGTGGGCGCGCTCGACGAGGCCGAGACCTACACCGACCCGGTGTTCGGCCTGCATGTGCCGCTGCACATCCCCGGCGTGCCCGACATGATCATGCAGCCGCGCAAGACCTGGCGCAACCCAAACGCCTACGATGCCAAGGCCCGCGATCTAGCGGCGCGGTTTATCGAGAATTTCAAGCAGTTCGAGGACGTGCCCGAGGACGTGATCGCCGCGGGGCCGCGCATCTAAGCGACCCAATCACAATATCGATGTCGCCGGCGCGGCCGAGGCCTGGGCGATAACAGCAACTATTGACCGCTGCATAAGCAGCTAAAGATGGCTGCAGGGGAGGTCTGGAGGGGCTCGACTACCCTCTGGGTGCCCCCTCCAAAATCGCCTCTTTTTGGCCTGTTTCGGCGACATTCGTGGCCGAGACAGGCCAAAAAGGAAGATCTCGTGGGCGGTTGCACTGCCCCCGAACCTGCACCATGTAAGTCGTGTAACATGACTCATCCCGGTTTTACTGTGGTGGCTGCGGTGGCATCCGAATGCGCCGCGGCGCATTCGGATGCCACCGCAGCCACAATATGTGTATGTCGCGCGTGCACGTTCGGGGCTGCGCAGTGGCCTCGAACATGCACGCGCGACGAGCAGAGTAGCTGTCCGGCGCTCTAGTGCTTGCGCATCCGCGCAACCCCTGCTACACTACGCGCCGCTATGACCTCAATCGGCGTTGTGATCGTGTCCTTCAATACCTGCCAGCTGCTGCGCGGCTGCCTTGAGTCGCTGCGCGGCTGCGCATTGCCGTTGCGCATCGTCGTGGTCGAAAATGGCTCGAAGGACGACAGCGCGGCGATGGTGCGCGCCTGCTTTCCCGAGGCCGAGCTGATCGCGCTGGAGCAAAACAGCGGGTTCGCGGCTGGGACGAATGTCGGCCTGCAGCGGCTGGGAGTAGGGAGTAGGGAGTTGGGAGTTGGAGTCTCAGCCCCAATTCCCAACCCCCAACTCCCAACTCCCGACAAAGTGTTGTTGCTCAACCCCGATACGGTCGTCCATCCGGGCGCGATCGAGGCGCTGGCCGCGTTCTTGGGCGCGCACCCCCGCGTCGGCGCGGTCGGGCCGCGGCTGTTGAATTCGGATGGCAGCGTGCAGCCGGCCGCGTTCCGCTTCCCAACGCTGGCGATGACGCTGCTCGACCTTTTCCCGCCCGGTGAGGCGCTGCCCGGCCGGCTGTACGGCTCGTGGTGGCATGGGCGCTACCCGTGCGAGCAACGCGCCGAGGAGCCGTTTCCGATCGACCACCCGCTCGGCGCCTGCATCCTGGCGCGGCGCGCGGTGGTCGAGCAGGTCGGAATGCTGGACGAGCGCTTCTTCATGTACGCCGAGGAGGTCGACTGGTGCTATCGCATCCGGGAGGCCGGCTGGTCGATCTGGCAGGAGCCGCGCGCGCGCGTGACACATGTGGGCGGAGCGGCGACCAGCCAATTCCGCTCGCGCATGCTGATCGCGCTGTACGAGAGCCGGCTGCACTTCTTTCGCAAGCACTACTCGCGGAGCTTCATTCGCTGGCACACATGGATCGTACGTGCCGGCATGTTGCGCGCGGTTCTGCTGGCATGGCGCGACCACGCACGCGGCCGGCTGGGCGGCGACGATCTGCGGGCGCGGCTGTGGACCTACGGCATTATCAGCCAGTTATGAGTTCTAAGTTCTGAGTTTTGAATTATATCGGCCGCAACTCAAAATTCATTCTCTCAAGACTCATTCTCTCATTAACAGGACTTACGCGGTCGTCCATTGCGGGGAGGTTTGGAGGGCTGCAAGCCCTCCAAGAATCTTGTTTTCTCGCTGACTGCGGCGGCGGAGCCGCCGCAGTCAGCGAGAAATAAAGAAGATCTTGGGGAGGCAGAGCCTCCCCAAACCCCTCCACCGCGTAACTCGTGTCATTAACTCACTATGCTAAGTGTCGCCATCATCGCGCGTGACGAGGAGCGCCACATTGGCGCCGCCCTCGACAGCCTCGCCGGCATGACCGATCAGGTGCTGGTGCTGCTCGACAGCCGTACCGCCGACCGCACCGCCGCGATCGCGCACGATCGTGGGGCGCGCGTGATCGTCGAGCCGTGGCGCGGCTTCTCGGCCCAGCGCAACCGCGCGCTCGAGCTATGCGCGGGTGAGTGGGTGCTGTTTCTGGACGCCGACGAGCGGGTGAGCCCCGAGCTGGGTGCTGAAATACAAGATGTGCTCGCCTGCTCTGACAAGGAGACAAGGCCTGCCCTGAGTGGCAGCGAAGGGAGACAAGGAGACAAGGAGATTGCCTATGAATCGGTCTCCCTGTCTCCGGTGGGCTACTGGATCCCCCGTCACAACCAGTTCTTCGGCAAAACGCTACGCGGCGGCGGCTGGTACCCCGACCACCAGCTGCGCCTGCTGCGGCGCGAGCGCGCGCGCTACGACGAGGCGCTGCTGGTGCACGAGTTCGCTCAGCTCGACGGCCCGGCCGGCTACCTTTCCCAGCACTTGCTGCATCTTAACATCGAGCGCGTCGACGAGCTGTGGCGCAAGCAGACCAGCTATGCGATGGAGGAGGCCCAGACGCTCTACCGGGCCGGCCGGCGCGCGCGCTGGCGCAACTTCGTCGGCGCGCCGCTGCGCGAGTTCTGGCGCCGCTATCTGACACTGGGCGGCTACCGCGATGGCGCTGTCGGGCTGCTGCTCTGTGCGACGCTGGCGTACTTCGAATGGGTCAAGTTTGCCCATCTCAAAGGGCTGGAGCATATTGCGTTCGAACGTTCGAACGTTTGAACGTTTCGACGTTCTATGACAAACCTGGCGATCATCACCGTCTCCTGGAACACGCGCGACCTGCTGCGCCGCTCGATCGAGACCGCCCACGCCTCGCTGGCCGGGTCGGGTATCGCCTACACGATCGTTGTCGTCGACAATGGTTCGACGGATGGCACGCCGGCCATGCTGCGAGCCGAACACCCTGAAGTCCTGTTGCTCGAGGCGGGCCGCAATTTGGGCTTCGCGGGTGGTAACAACTTCGCCTTACGGCGGATATTAGGGGTTGGGAGTTGGGAGTTGGGGAGATTTGCTCCAACCCCCAACTCCCAACTCCCAACCCCCGACTATGTCTTTCTGCTCAATCCCGATACCGAGGTTATGGGCGACGCGATACCGACGCTGGTGCGCTATCTGGAGGCGCATCCTGATGTCGCGGTGGTCGGGCCGAGGCTGCGCTACCCCGACGGCAGCGTACAGCCCTCGCGGCGCCGCTTTCCGACAAAAGGCGTCTACTTCTGGGAAAGCACCCCACTGGAGCAGCGCTGGCCGAACAATCCCTGGGCGCGGCGCTACCGGCTCGCGGCTACGCCCGATGACGATGAGCAAGAGGTCGACTGGCTGGTCGGCGCCGCGCTTATGGTCCGCCGTGCGGCGATCGAGCGCGCCGGCCTGCTCGACGCCGGTTTCCCGATGTACTCGGAGGAGCTGGAGTGGCAGCGCAGAATCAGTCAGCAGTCAGCAGTCAGCAATCAGCAGTCAGGCAGTCAATCGGCCACGGACTGCCCACTGCCGACCGGGTACCCTCTGGGTGACTGCCGGCGGATCGTCTATCTCCCCAGCGCCACCATCGTCCACCACGAGGGCAAAAGCAGCGAGCAAGCGCCGGCGCAGCGTTACCTCAATTTTCAGCGCGGCCGCCTGCGCGATGCCCGCATGGTCTATGGCGATCGTTTCGCGGCCTGGCTGCGGCTGTTTCTGCGCGCGGCCTACGCCGTCGAGCTGGCGACTGAGGGCGTCAAGTGGGCGCTGGGCCACAAACGGCCACTGCGTGCCCAGCGCGTCGCGATCTACCGGCAGGTGCTGCGCGAGCTGTAGATATACAGCCGATCGCAATCGTGTTCCGTCTGTGACGACGGACGATGGACGATAGACCAGGCTGCCGCCGTCCATCGTTTACCGTCTATCGTCCAGCCAATACGAAACCGCCTTGTGATTCACTGCAATTCGGCCTTCCCCGCCGAGCCGAACAGCCGCAGCTTGGCGGCCACCACCGCTCGCATCGCATCAGTCGCACCGCGCATCAAGTCGAGCAGATCCGGCCGCGCGCCCGCCGCCATGCGCTCCGCCAGTGCGCCCAGGTAGGCGTCGCGCACCTCGGTGTTGACGTTGAGCTTGCATACACCCAGCTCGATCGCGCGGCGCACCATCGGCGCGGGCAGGCCCGAGGCGCCGTGTAGCACCAGCGGAACCGGAACACTCCGGCGCAATCGCTCCAACCGCGCGAAATCAAGAATTGGCTCGCCGCGGTAGTGCCCATGTATATTGCCGATACACACAGCCAGCGCGTCGACACCGGACCGCGACACAAAATCGGCCGCCTGATCGGGATCGGTCAAGTGCGCTGCGTATTCCGGCACAGTCAGCCCATCCTCGGTGCCGGCCAGCCGGCCCAGCTCGGCCTCGACAGCTGCGCCGCGCGCGTGGCCCAGCCAGGCCATCGCGGCGGTGAACGCCAGGTTCTCCTCAAACGGTAGGTGCGAGCCGTCGGCCATGATCGACGCCACCCCAGCGTCCAGAGCGGCGCGAATGGCATCGGGCGAGTCGCTGTGGTCGAGGTGTACCGCGAATGGCACGCCGGCGCCGCGCGCGGCCTCCAGGCACAGTGCGATCAGCGGTGCCCCGCCGTGCTCCAGCGCGCTGGGGTGCACCTGGAGCAGCGCCGGGCTGCGCTCGGCCTCAGCCGCTGCCACGACCGCGCGTACGCCCTCGAGGTTGTAGACATTGAACCCGCCGATCGCATAGCCGCCGGTGCCGGCGGCATCGAGAAGATCTATTGTTGAGGTCAGCATCTTACTCCGCACCCTCTAACCGCACGATTGCATACCCATCCACGCGTGGCAGCCTCAGGCGCACATAGCCATCCTGCCACTCCCACTCGAGTGGCTGATCATCCGGCACCAGTCGCACCGACTGCGGCCGACGCGCGGCGCGGACGCTTAAGGTCACATCGTGCAGCGGCAGCATATCCTCGATCACATCCAGGCCCTGACCGCGCCGCTGATGCACGTAGTGCAGCACATGCACCAGCAGGTCGGGCTGGCGCCTGCGCACGGTGAGGATTGCGGTGCTGGGTAGGTTGTTCGCTCCGACGCGCGGTCGGGGTAGCAGCCGCGCCACGCAGTTGCCCAGCACCTGCTTATGCACCAGCCGGGCCGACTCGGCGTATTCGCGGAACAGCGGGCGCGCGACATACAATGCCCGGCCGTTCTGTACCACCAGTGGCTCCTCGGTCACCGCCTGCATTGGAGTATACTGGTGCGAGTTGAAATGCCGCCATGTGCGGTTGAAGTATGGGGCGCCCGAGCGTGCCAGTACCTGGGCGCCATTTGCCGCAGCGACACGCGCGCCCGGCCGTTCACATACATGCGGCATCGGCTCGATCCCCGCCGCCAGCGCATCATCCAGCGCCAGATAAACCGGGGCGAACTCAGCAGGTCCCTGGTAGCGCACCCCCAGCTCCTCGGCCAGCGCAAAATCGCCGGTTGCCGCATCGAGCCCGGCTCGATCGCTGAGGAGCAGGCTGCCGCCGGCCGCGAGATAGGCGCGCAGCCGGCCGGCCAGCGCCGCATCGACTGGCACCTCATCTGGCAAGATCACCACCGCGTAGGGCGCCAGGTCGGCTCCGGTGTCGATGAACTGGAATTGGTGTTTGAGCTGCTCCAGCGCGTGCAGCGCGCCGCGATCGCTCTCGTTGATGATCGTCTGCCAGGGATCGATATTGGCCGAGAGCACCGCGATATCTGGTACGGCTTCGGTGTCGAGGCACCAGGGCTCGTAGCGCTCGACCTGCGAGTACACCTCGCCGATCCGCGCGTACACCGCCGGCTCGAGCGATCCGCGCGGGTGCAGCTGATCGCCGATGCTGATCGCCGCGCCATGGGCCAGCGCCTGGAAACATTCGAACTCCAGCGCAGCGCGGTTGCGCAGGCCGCCGAAATCGCCCCAGGTGGTGTGGAATCGGCCGGTCATCGCCAGCAGCTGGCGCGGGAAGGTCTGAAAGTAGCGCATATACATCGGAAAGTGGTCGTAGCCCCAGAAGCCGCCAGGCAGCGACTCGATCTCCAGATGGGTGAAGTTGTCCAACTCGGGCCGGTTGCAGGCTTCCGAGTCCCAGCCCATGCGCAGCCGGCTGTTGTAGAAGATCGTCTGCTCGGGCTTCTTCGCGCGAATCGCCGCCGTCACACGCGCCATGAAGCGGCGCTCGGCCGCCAGTGTAAAGGCCCGCAGCTGGCTCTGGTCCTCGGGATCGACGCCCTGCTCAACCATTTGGGCCAGGCAGGTCGCGCACACGCACGAGGCGCCGATATAACGCACGATGTCGACGAACAGGCCGTCGCCGTCGTAGCGATCGAGAATCTCCTCGATCTGCGCGATCACGTAGTCGGCGTAGCCGCTGTTCATGCACAGATTCTTCCAGCCTGGCTTGAGCGGCGTGTTCGATGGCCCGGCCACCCGGCCATCTGGCGCGACCTGCCGCCACTCTGGGTGGGTCTGCCAGGCTAGCTCATCCCACACCACAGTCGTGTAGACCGGCGCGCGGATGCTGGCCTGGTGACAAGCCGCCAGCATCTCGCCCAGCAAGTCGCGCTGGAGATGCGGATGCGGGGTTCCGACCGCGGTAGGGTAGTAGCTGTAGCCGTGGTGGCACTTGGCGAACACCGTGACCGAATTGACACGCGCCGCCTGGAGGGTGCGAACGAATTCGGCGGCGTCGAACTCCACGCCGACGCCAGGGATGTGTGGCGAGGTGTGGAAATCGAGATGGACCTGGCGGGTGGGTAAGCTGGGCATCAGTGCGTCCTTTCCGCTTACGAGCCGATCGGCGAATGGCCCTCACGGTCAACATCATTGCGATCGGCCATTATACGGCAAGCCAGAGCTGCGGGCGATTGCTCACAAAATTGTCATTTGAATTAATTACTCTCTCACTCGCGCTTCACCTGGCCTTCATACAATCGTGATCCTAACCATCAATTTTCAATGCGGAGAATCTACCATGCGGGTATCAAAAGTCAGCCTCGCCCTGCTGATCGCCCTCCTGTCGTTTGCCTCGGCGCTGGCTGCGCCAAGCCGCGCGCCGTCGGCCGAAATCACCTGCCCGGCCGGCTCGTGCAAGATCTATCTTTCGTTGATCGCGGTACCCGGCACGCCGCAGCTGCTCGCGCCTGCCGACGGCTTCGCGTCGCCATCGCTGGCTCCAATGCTCAGCTGGACGCCGATCGCGTTGGGTGTGCACAACATCCAGGTGTCGAGCGATCCGCTGTTCATCGCAGGCACGAATATGCCGGTCGACGTCACGAAGACGATCCGGCAGCCTATTCCGGACCGGATCGACACGACCATCACCTCGAATCTGAAAGGCTCGACCCTGTACTACTGGCGAGTCGGCGCTCCATCTCCGCAAGGGTATCTCTATTCGCCGGTGCGCATCTTTACGACGCCGCCGAAGAGCAGCGGAACGCTGCCGATCGCGACCAACATCCTCGCGCCGAAGAACAACAGCAGCATCAGAGGCACGACGGTGAAGCTGCAGTGGCAGGCCATTCCCGGCGCCACGAGCTACCGGATCAAAATGTACGACGCCAACGGCAACAGCGTGGGCGCGGGCAGCGATGAGCTTGGCGGCAGCGAGAACTCGCTACTCGTCGAAAACATTCCACTCGGCACCTACCACTGGAAGGTCAAGTGTATGAACGCCTTTGGCTGGGGGCCGTATTCGCCTGAGTTCTACTTTACGCTGTACTAGGACTGCTTCAGCGGCTCTATGCCTTACCCGGCCGTAGGAGTTTCCAGGTGTGAACTCCTGTTGCTCAAAATGGGCAA
>DATFXE010000032.1:0-6526 GCA_035258585.1 Roseiflexaceae bacterium
GTGCCGGCCCATGTTGTCGGCGATGGCACACACACGATCGGCGAGCTGGTCGAGATCGTCAACCGCGATCCGCGGCGCGGGATCGGGCATGAGAAGATTTTGACGCGGATCAAGATCGGCCACCAGGCCGAGCGGCTGCTCTCGCAGGCCGGCTATACGCTCGACACGGTGCTGGAGACCGGGCAGGTGTTCTACCTGGCCTCGACCGCCAACCTCTCGACTGGCGGCACCGCGATCGACCGAACCACCGATATCCACTACGAGACGCGCGAGATCGCCCGCCGCGCGGCGCTGGTGATCGGCCTCGACATCGCCGGGATTGACATTATCAGCCCCGACATCAGCCAGCCGCTGCGCGAGGTCGGCGGAGGGATCGTGGAGGTCAACGCCGGCCCCGGCTTCAGAATGCACCTCCAGCCCAGTGAGGGGCAGCCGCGCAATGTCGCCCGCCCGGTGATCGATATGCTGTTTCCGCCGGGCACACCGGCGCGCGTCCCGCTGGTGGCACTTACCGGCACCAACGGCAAGACCACCACCGCCCGCATGGTCGCGCATATTTTGAAGATGAACGGCGAGCGCGTGGGCCTGACCACCACCGACGGCATCTACATCGACGGCCAGATCTATATGAAGGGCGATATGACCGGCCCCTGGAGCGCGCGAGTGGTCCTGAAGGACCCGACGGTCGACTCGGCGGTGCTGGAGACCGCGCGCGGGGGCATCCTGCGCGAGGGCCTGGGCTTCGACCGCTGCGATGTCGGCGCAGTGCTGAATGTCGCCGCCGACCACCTGGGGCTGCGTGGGGTCGACACGCTGGAGCAGCTGGCCGAGATCAAGCAGCTGCTGGTCGAGGTGGTGCGCGACGACCCTTCGGCCAACTCTGGGCGGGGCGGCGCCGCGGTGCTGAACGCCGACGACGCGCTGGTGGCGAAGATGGCCGCCAAGGCCGAGGGCCGGGTCGTCTACTTCAGCATGCACGGCGGCGAGGGCGCAAGCGAGCTGATAAAAGAGCACATCGCCAAAGGTGGCACGGCGGTAGTGCTCCAGCCCGGCGTGCGCGGCGACATGCTGGCGATCTACGATGCCGAGCAGTATATTCCACTGCTGTGGACCCACCTGATCCCGGCGACGCTGGAGGGCAAAGCGCTGCACAATGTCGCCAACGCGCTGGCGGCAGCGGCGATCTGCTACGCGCGTGGCGTCTCGGTCGAGAATATTCGCCAGGGGCTGCGCACCTTCGCCACCAGCTTCTACCTGACGCCGGGCCGGCTGAATGTGTTCGACGAGTACGCCTTCCGCGTGATCGTGGACTACGCCCACAACCCGGCCGCCATGACTGCGCTGAGCGACCTGGTTGGCCGGCTGCGCCCGAATTACCGCCGCACGATCGGCATGATCGCCGCGCCCGGCGACCGCCGCGACGTCGATATCCGCGAGTTTGGCGCGATCGCCGGGCGGACCTTCGATCTGCTGGTGATCAAGGAGGATAACGATCGGCGCGGCCGCAAAGAGGGTGAGATCGCCAAGCTGCTGTGGGAGGCGGCGAATGAGGCCGGCATGCCACCCGACCGCATGATCACGGTGCTGGACGAGCTGGAGGCCACCCGCCACGCGCTCAGCCTGGCCGAGGCGGACGATTTGGTGGTGATCTGCGCTGATGAAATCACGACCGTTTGGAAGGAAGTCATCTATTTTCAGCCGCGTCCTGTGCCGGGCGACAGGCGCAGGCTGATGCGGTAGCCAAGTGACGAAAGACCAACGCCGAAGCTGATCTATGCTTTACGCTGCTAAGGCATTGGTGACGATGAATCCATCGTAGGGACGCGATATATCGCGTCCCTACGATGGAGGTCATTGGAAAACAATGAATGGCATTGCTGAAATCTTGTCTTACTCGGCAATGCCAAGGCGGCGCTTCACCTCGTCAAGCGGGAGCGTGTGTGTTTGCCGGGCGCGCTCTTCCAGGAGCGCCATCAGTTTCTCATTCTGGCGGGTCTGTGCGATCTCGATAGCGAAATCATCGACCGCGCTCAGCAGAAACTCACGGCCATCGGCTAAACGGACAACTATATCTTCATCGTTCGCCTGGTCGAGCAGCGCTGTAAGTTCGTTTGTGGGATTTGACAGATTGACAGTTTTCATAACTTATACTCCTCGCCATGGATAAACAAGGTGTCGCCTTGTTTATACCCCACGGCGACGATCTTCACCACCGAATGATTGGCATCTACATCATAGAACACGCGGAATGGAACGATGCGTAGTTCCCACTCGGCCAGCTTGTTGGGACGCAGCTTCTTTCGATTGCGTGTGATAGAAAGCGGCTGATGTAAGAGCTGTTCCTGGATCGATGCGATTATCTGTCGCCGGTCAAACGCGCGCAGCTGCTCGACATCTTCGATCGCCTCTGGAGTAAACTCAATCTGAAACATTGGTGCGTGCCCTCAGCGACGGCTGCTGTGCGTTCAATAGGGATTATATCATAGAGGGAAGGATGTTTACTTTATGCGGGAACTAACCTTCTCTATTCAACTCCACTGATGTATATATCGAGCAAACTCCTAGACCGGCAGGACCACCCCCAGCACAAACGATAGCACAGCCAACGGCAGCGCAACCCGCAGCGGCACAACAGGCAGCGGCAGCGCAACCAGCGGCAGCACAGCCAGCAGCACAGCCAGCGGCAGCGGCACAACCGGCAGCGGCAGCGCAACCAGCGGGGGATCGCAAGAACTAGCTACTCTGGATATGGCTCTGTGACGCCGTAATTTTGGGAGGTGAGGTCTAACGACTTTGTGGAAGGAAGACATCTACTTCCAGCCACGCCCTGTGCCGGGCGACAGGCGCAGGCTGATGCGGTGATCGATTGACCAAGGACCAACGACGAAGGACCAAGCGCGCAATCCCTGGTCCTTGGTCTTTCGTCCTTCGTCGGCATTCTACGCCGGGGTCGGCGGGGGCGCCTCGCTGCCGGCCGGCTTGCGCTCGGGCACGAAGCGCGCCAGCAAGATGCCAAGCTCGTAGAGGCAGTACATCGGTATCGCCAGCAGCAGCAAGTTATAGGGGTCGCCGGTCGGCGTGATGATGGCTGCGGCGATGGTGATGATCACGATCGCGTAGCGACGGGTACGAGCGAGCATTTTGGCGTTCACCACGCCCAGGCGCGCCAGAAGGTAGATCAGCGCGGGCATCTCGAAGATCAGGCCGTTCCAGAGCATCAAGGTCGAGACGATTGAGATGAAGCTTGCGAAGCTTGGCCGAGATCTCACCACATCGCTGGTGCCGAAGGTCAGCAGAAATTGGAGTGCGGCAGGGATGGTGAAAAACCAACCGAAGATCAGCCCGGCGAGAAAGAGCTCGGTCACGAACGGGAGCGCGGTGAATAGTATCCGCTTCTCGTGTGGTAGTAGGCCAGGCACGAAGAACGCGATCAGTTGATAGACCACTACCGGCATCGCGAGCGCGACGCCGACCACGAGGGCGATCCGCATGTAGTTGACGAAACCCTCGGCCGCCTCGATATACTGAAGCTCAATCCCTGCATTCGGCGGGACAAAATGCTTTATCAGGAGATTGGGCAGCGGGCCGCCGAGCAGGGTCGAATTGGTCACTAAGTAAAATCCAATGATCGTACCGATGGCGACGGCGACCGAGGCCTTGATTAAGCGCGACTGTAGCTCGCGCAGGTGCGGCACCATGCCCGACCAGAAGTCGCCCAGCGTTTCGAATTGCCCTGTCAGCTCAGGTTCGGCTTCGATATCTGCGCTTGGCTCATCGCGGACGACAAGGCGCACGACGACAGCGATGACCAGTGGTGTGGCAATCAGGAAAATCAGTAGGCCGACAGCCAAAAAGAACACATTGCTTGACATCAGGATGCCTTCTCAGTTGTAATTGGCTCGATCTCGTCGCCGCGCTCGGCGCTGGCCGCGGCTGCGCGGCGCTTGCGCGTCTTGCGGGCCGGCGCGGCCGGGGACGCGGGTACGCTTGTGTCCTGCTCGCTCGCCTGGGCTGTCTCCAGCGCATCGGCCGCTGGCGGGGCAGCCCGGCGCTTGCGTGTCTTGCGGGCGGGCGCGGCCGGGGACGCGGTGGTTTCCGCAACCGGGTCATCTGTGGGCACGTTATCGTCGGGGGCAGCCTCGACGACCGGCGGCGCGTGATACGATACATTCATTGGCGTCAGCTGCTCCAGGAGCTTGCGCGCCGCCACCACTGCCTCATCCTCAGCCGGGGCAGCTGAGCTTTCCGGGCCGGCGAGCGGCGCAGTCTCGTGTGTGGGCAGTTGAACGTCAAATGACGGCGGCTGCCAGTCCTCGTCGAGCGCGCCGCGCTGCTTCAGCTGCTGCTGCAAGGCCCACATATCGGACATGATCGCCTGGAGCCGTATGTTGATCGACTCCAGTACGTCCTGTGCGGCTGCGGCTGGAGTAGCTATCGCCGGCGCTGGTGGCGAAGCTGCGTGCGCCACGCCATTGGTAAGGCCATTTGTCGGTTGTGTTTCGGCCGGCGTAGCGATCGGCACATCGCTTTCGCCCGGCAGATCGATTGTGGAGCGCTGATCGAGCGGGGTGGCCGAGGTTTCCGTGCTTTCCTGTAGCGCGGGCGCCTCGGCGCTGGACAATGTCTGCCCATTCGCCGCCACCGTCTGCTCGGCCGGCGGCTTGACCAGCGGGTTGAGATCGATCCTGGTCGACGTGATCGAGCCGACCGAGTCTTCGAGCTGCTTGGCCGCGCCGAGCACCTCATCACGGACGACCTGCACTTCCATCAGGCTGGCCTTGATCGAGGCCAGCTCGGCCTCGATCTCCTGGCGCGCGCGCAACACCAGCGCCGCGTCGGGGGAGGTTTGCAGCCAGTTGCGTGCGCGCACGAGCAAGCTGCCGGCCTGGCGCGCCAGCCCTGGCAGCCGCTCGGGGCCGACCACGACGAGCAGCACTATCAGAATGAGGATAAACTCGCCCGGACCGATGCCCAAAATTTCCATACAATCTTTCCAATTGCTGCGTATACGATTTGTGTGTTAAAAACAGCCAAGCAATATTATATGCGATCTTTGGCTCGATTCGAGCTTCCTCAGCAAATCTTCATCAAACAAAAAGAACCGCTGAAGCCGCATGAATCGCCGAGGTCTACGTCTCTGCGCTCTCTGCGTTCTCCGCGGTTCGTATGTGGGTGTCTGCGGGCGAGCGGCTACGCCGCGTTCATATGCGAATCGATGTAGGCCAGCGCATCGCCGACGGTCAGGATCTTCTCGGCGTCCTCGTCGGGAATCTCGACGCTAAACTCCTCTTCGAGCGACATGATCATCTCGACCAGATCAAGCGAATCGGCGTTCAGGTCATCCGAGAAGCGCGCGCTGGGAACGATCTTGCTCTCATCGACTCCAAGCTGCTCGGCGACGATCTTCTTCAGGCGGGCTTCCAATTCAGGCGAGGCCATGTAGATACTCCTTTCAACAACCTGGTTGAGGTAGGCTATAGGTTACAGGGGACAGGTTACAGGGGATAGGGTGCTAGTACAAGATCCCAGGTTACAGGTTACAGGTCATTCGATTCGTCAGTTTCCTGTTCCCTGTCCCCTGTTCCCTGTTCCCTATTCCCCGATCCCTCGACATAACGCGTCACGACGGTGCCAAGCACGCCGTTGACGAAGCGGCTGGAGTTGTCACTGCCAAACTGCTTCGCCAGCTCGACCGCCTCGTTGATCACCGCCTTGACGGGTGTCTTCTCGGTTTCGTCGATCAGTATCTCGTACAGCGCGATCCGCAAGATCGCTTTATCGACCCCCGGCATCTGGTTGACCGGCCAGCTTGGCGCGGCCTCCTCGATGATCCGATCGAGGTAGGAATAGTGTTCCCAAACGCCGAAGATCAGTTGCCGCAGAAAGCGCTCGCCTTCCGAGGGTAGCAACTCGTCCTCTATCCAGCGTGTCACAACCTCATCTGGCGCGTGATCGGTCGCGTCCAGCTCGAACAACGCCTGGAGCGCAAGCGTGCGAACACGATGGCGCAGGCTAGCCACTGGTTGCCTCCACATCCTGGATATAAACGTTGACTTCGCGTACTGTCATACCAGCTAATTCTCGAATTACCGCCGCGACAGTCGCCTGCGCTGCCATGCCCAGCTCAAGCAGATTGGTGTCCGGTTGAGCGATCAGATAGCAATCGACGCTGACGACATCGTCGGTGATCGCCAGCGCAACGCCATCGCCACGGTGTGCCGAATGTGCGCGTGGCACATTGCCCGGCCGCGCAATGCCAGGAACCTCGCGCAGGCCCAGGGCCACGAGATTGATGAGCACGTTCGGTGCCACTGTTACACTACCGGCGGCTTGGGTTGCCATCGCTACCTTTGCCTGGCCCGCGGAGCTACGCAAACGTTTTGCCCTTTTTTGCGGGTCTTCGCGTGCCTTCGCGGGAATAATCCTGCGTGCTGGGGCACCGCTACGAGCTAGCCCCGCTGGCGCTGCATCAAGTTGGGCAAGAAGCTCAAGTCGATCTCACCGCGCTGGAAATCAGGTTCGCTCA
>DATFXE010000033.1:0-11960 GCA_035258585.1 Roseiflexaceae bacterium
CGATATAGGGATTGGCGAACTTGACCAGCAACAGCGTACCCTGGGTCTCCAATTCGCGCGCCAACTCCTCGACGACTTTATCCTGCGGCGTCCCCTGCATCATCCGATCCAGCAGGCGCTCGAGCCGCTCGCGCCGCTGGCGCACGAACTCGAACAGCCGCGCGTTCTCGATCGCGACGCCGATGATGTTGGCGATCGCGGCCAGTCGCTGCGATTCCTGATCGGTGAACGGTCCATCCTGCTTGTTGATCAGCTCGATCACGCCGATCGTGCCATCCTTGATCACCATTGGCGCGCACAGGATGTTGCGGGTTACGAAGTCGATACCCTCGCCGCTCAGCTTGTAGTGCATGGGATCGTTTTCGGCGTCGTTGGTGATATAGACCTGCTGGGTCTGCGCCACGTGGCCGGCGACACCGGCGCCGGATGGCAGGCGCATCCCAAACAGCTTCTCCTCGCCGGCCTCCAGCGTCATCACAAAGATCAGCTCGTCGGTCGCCTCGTCGCGCAGCAGCAGCGAGCCGGCCTCGACCTTGAAATATTCGTTGAGCTTCTGGACGACGAGCCGGTAGACCTCGCGGGTTTCGAGCGAGGATGAGACGGTTGAGGCGATATCGGCGACCATGGTCAGCTGCTCATTGCGCCGGGTCAGCGTCTCGGTCAGCCGCCCGCCATAAGCTGCGCCCGCCAACGCGCTGCTGATCAGCTCAGCCAGCAGAATGTCCTCCGGCGCGATCGAGCGCCCGTCCGCTGGCCCCAAGAGCAGCGCGCCCAACGGTTGCCCCTCGCGAATGAGCGGGATGCTCAGCAGTGCGTCGATCCGGGCCGCCAGCAGTGTGCCAAGCTGCTCAGCCAGGGCTGCTTGTTCGCGCGGGTCGAGCGGCGTGGCGCGCGGGGTGTTGAGCGCCCTGGCCAGATGAGCCGGGATGCTCAGGGTCTGATCTACTGGCGCCTCAGGCCAGGCCGCAGCGATCTGGAACGCGCTGCTATCACGATTCAGCAGCAGGACATACGCTTCAGCCGGCCCAATCAACCCACACAACGTTTCGAGCGCTCGCTGCGTGAATGCCTCGCTGTCCTGCGTCGCCGCCAGTTCGCGATGGATGTGCTGGAGCGTGGCGACATGCGTGGGCGGCAGCTCGAGGTCGGTTGTGGGCTGTATCGTCATTCAGACTATTTCTAGACCAGCGATCAAGTATTTCGGAACGATCGGCCAATACTGCTAATCTACACTAATAAGAACCAAACATTGGCGTTTATTCGCGCAATTCGCGGATTTTTGGTCGACGCTGTAGCACATGACGATTTCATAGCGCTTTCCATCGTCGGGCAAACGCTCGAGGTCGGCCGATGTCCAGCGTAACGCGTTCGTCATGGTGTACCTCCGTACGGGGCACGCTCTGCGTATATGGCTTACAAAATGATATTCTTATGCTAGAATCAACGTGGCTCGGCGCTTCATTATAGCATAGGAGCTTGTCAAATTGTCCTCTACTACCTGCATTCATTGTGGTGCTCCGCTCAACCGGCCCGGCGCGAAGTTTTGTACAAGATGTGGCAAACCTCAACCTGCTGCCCAGCCTGTAGCGGTAGAAGCCCCGGCGCAGCCACCTGGGCCAGTCCCGATTGCGCCCATTCCTGCGCCGCCGACGGCACCCGCCAATGGCCGGCAATCGGCTGGGCCTACCCAGCCGGTGCTTGTTATTCAGGACGAGGGCCAGGTTCGCGAAGTTCCCCTCGGTAGCGCGCCGCTGACGCTCGGACGCGCGCCGGCAAACGACATCGTGCTGACCTCGCGCTTCGTCTCGGCGCGGCACGCGCGAATCGAGCCATCCGGCGCGACGCATGCGATCGTCGACGTCGGATCGACCAATGGCATCCTGGCCGAGGGTAAGCGTCTGGCAGCTAACACCCCGCTGGCGCTGGCCGACGGCGATGTGCTGCGGATCGGCGACCCGGCGACCGGCAATTTCGTCACGCTGACGTATCACAACCCGGCCGCATCCCGGGTGGCCCAGGCGGCCACGGTGGCGCAAAGCTACCCGCTCGACCCCAACGATCCGCAGATCACGATCGGCCGCGAGGGCAGCGATATCGTGCTCGACAACCCGCAGGTCTCGCGCAACCACGCCACGATTGATCGGGCCGGCGGCAAGCATGTGCTGCACGATGCCGGATCGACCAATGGCACCTTTGTGAATGGCCAGCGCATCACGCAGCACACCCTGGCGCCGGGCGATATCATCCAGATCGGCGCGTTCAAGCTAGTCTACGACGGCGATAGCCTGGACCAGTACGATCAGCGCGGCGCGCTGCGGATCGACGCGCGTAACCTGACCCGCGAGGTCCGGCGCGGCGGCCAGCGCCGGCTGATCCTCAAGGATGTATCGCTCTCAATCGCGCCGCGCGAGTTCGTGGCACTCGTCGGCGGCAGCGGCACCGGCAAGTCGACGCTGATGAACGCGCTCTCCGGCTATGTCCAGGCCAGCGGCGGGCACGTGTTCGTCAATGGCGACGACTACTACCGCAACTTCGACGCCTATCGCACCGTGCTCGGGTATGTGCCGCAGGACGATATCATTCACCGCACGCTGCCGGTGCAGCGCGCGCTCGGCTACGCCGCCCAACTGCGGCTGCCGGCCGACACCGCGCGCGCCGAGATCGCCCAGCGGATCGCCCAGGTGCTCGAAGACGTCGAGATGGCGCCGCACCGCGACACGCTGGTGGAGAATCTGTCGGGCGGGCAGCGCAAGCGCGTCAGCATTGGCGCCGAGTTGCTGGCCGATCCGTCGCTGTTCTTCCTCGACGAGCCGACATCTGGGCTCGATCCCGGCCTGGAAAAGAAGATGATGTACACGCTGCGGCGCCTGGCCGACAGCGGGCGCACGGTGGTGCTGGTGACGCATGCGACGGCCAACATCAGCCAGTGCGATCACGTCGCCTTTATGTCCGACGGGCGGCTGGTCTACTTTGGGCCGCCGGCTGAGGCGCTCCAGTTCTTCAACGTGAGTAGCGGCGACTTCGCCGATATCTACACCAAGCTCGAGGGATCTGCCTCGCCACAGGATCCCGACCGCTGGCTGGTGGTGCAGCGCGATCTCCAGACTGAGTACGACGCCTGGCAGGCTGGACGAAGGACCAATGATGAAGGACGAAAGGTGGCCGAGAGCCAGCCTTCGTCATTGGTCCTTCGTCCTTCGTCTGATGTGCCAACGCTCGCCGAGCTATGGGAGATACGCTTCCGCGCCTCGCCGCAGTACCAGCAGTATGTAGCGGGCCGGCTGGCCCAGGCGCCCAGCGGGCCGGTCGCCGGAAGTGCTGATGTATCCGACCGCAGCAGAGCGCCCAAGGTCTCCCCACTGCGGCAGTTTGGCATCCTGGCGCGCCGCTACTTCGACCTGATCGCGCAGGATCGGCGTAACTTGCTGATCTTGCTGCTTCAGGCGCCGATCATCGGCCTGCTGCTGATGCTGGTAGCTAAGAGCGACGCGATCGTCGGCGAAAAGGCCTTGGCGAGCGAGGCCAAGAAGGTGCTGTTCATGCTGGCGACAGTGGCGGTTTGGTTTGGGATCATCAACGCCGCGCGCGAGATCACCAAGGAGTCGGCGATCTACCGCCGTGAGCGGCTGGCGAATCTGCGGATCGGGCCGTATGTGCTCTCGAAGATCGTCGTGCTGACGCTGCTGGTATTTGTCCAGAGCCTGATCCTACTCTTCATGGTTGGCTTGAAGGTCGAGCTCCCGGCGACAGGCGTGCTGATGCCGGCCTGGATCGAGCTATTTGTCACCACCTTCTTGACGTCGCTGGCTGGCCTGGCCATGGGCCTGGCGATCTCCTCGTCCTCCTCCACTCCCGACCGCGCGATCTCGGTGGTGCCGCTGGCGCTGATTCCGCAGATCCTGTTTGCGGGCGTGATCTTCTCGCTCGGCGACGGCTTCACCATCCAGCGCTTGCTCTCGTGGTTCACCGTCAGCCGCTGGGCGATGGACGCGTATGGCACCACCGTCAATCTGAACGAGCTGCCCTTTCAACCCGGTATGCTGCGCGTTCCCAAGGATGAGTACAGCTTCACCGGTGCGCATCTGCTCTCACGCTGGCTGATCCTGCTGGCCTATATGGCCGTGTGCCTGGGAATCACCGCCTGGCAGCTCAAGCGGCGCGATCGGCAGGTATAGATGACAACCACTTTGCGCCTGTGGATACTCTTGCTAATGCTTCTGTTGCCTGCATGCAGCTCAGCTCCAGCGCCTACGCCTCCCACGCTTGGGCCCTCAAATCCAAATCGCGCTCCCACCGCTGCGGCAAGCTCAGCGACGGCGGCGCCGCGACCGACGGCGCCGCCGGTGGTCACTAATATCTCTGTGCCAACCCCGCCGCCCAGCGCGCTTGTGCTCTGGGCTGTCGCCGAGGGGCCGCGGCTGGAGGCGCTCAAACGACTGGTTGCCGACCTGCGCCGCCCAGATGGCGTCGAAGTGGTGGTGGTGGGGAAGAGCGCCAGCGGGCTAATCACCGACATCCGCTCCGACGCGCTAGCTGGGCTGCCGCCGCCTGACCTCGTCTGGAGCGGCACCGAGGACCTGGGCTTCTTGCAGCGCGAAGGTTTGCTTCAGCCGGCCGACGATGGCCTAGGCGCGAGCGCGTTCTTGCCCGCAGCGATCGCCGGCGCCACGTTGGAAGGCAAGCGCTGGGGCACGCCGCTGGCCGTGCAGGGCGCGATCTTCCTGCTGTACAATCGCGCGTTGGCCGCTCAGCCGCCACGCACGACAGACGAGCTGATCGTCCAATCGCGCGCCCGTAGCGGCGGCGATATCTATGGGCTGGTGGCCGGCTGGGCCGAGCCGCGCTGGCTGATCGCCTGGCTGGCGGGCTTTAACGGCAGCGCGCTGGATTCCAATGGCGCGCCGACGCTCGACACGCCGCAGATGCTGGCGGCGCTCAATCTGCTCAAAGAGCTGCGCGTTGCCGGCCCGCCTGCGCCCTCGACCTATGAGGCCGGTGTGAAGCTGTTTCAGCAGGGTCGTGCCGCTTTCGCGATCGATGGCGACTGGTCGCTGGAGCACTATCGCGCCTACTCCGACACGCTTGACATGGGCGTCGCCGCGCTGCCGGTCGTGCCGGCGACCGGGCGATCCGCCGTGGCGCCGCTGGGCGGCATCTACCTGATGTACGGCCGGTCGTTGGAGGGGGTGCGCCGCGAGCAGGCGCTGGCGCTGGGCGCCGCGCTGGCGCGGATGCCGGCCCAGGCCCGGATCGCCCGTGAGCTTGGGCTGCTGCCCGCGCTGCTCGCCGCGCTGCGCGACCCGGCGGTGAGTGGCGATCCGGTGCTCGCGGCTGCCGCAGCACAAGCCGAGCGCGCGCCCGGTCTGCCGCCTACCATCGGCATGCACTGCGCCTGGCGTGCCATCGGGGCCGAGCTGGCGCCGGTGCTGCTGGGCGAGTTGGCGCCGCCTGATGCCGCGCATAACATGCAGGCCAGCGCCGATTCCTGCATGAAGTAGATCTCGTGCACTCACGCGCAGGTGGTTGGGAGTTTCGTTATTCCCAATAGCCGATTCCCAGTTCCCGCGCCGGAGGCGCTCTAGATCCGAATCTTCAGCAGCTGCAATGCGTTCCGTAGCGCTCCCTCGATCGAGCCGGCCAGCCCTTTCTGCCCATAGAGAGCGACATATTCGTTGGTCGCAGTCTGTGGCCCCGGGTCGGCGCCGCTGCGCTCGCGCATGTACCAGCGATGCTCCATGATCCAGCGATACAGGTCGGCTTCGGTGCGGTTCGGGAAGTGCTTCAGCACATGTTGCTCGCGAACGACCAGCACGATCGGCAGATAAACCGTATCGTACCAACTGGTAACCGCTTCGTCGCGGCTGATGTCGCGGTGCTGCTCCTTGCCAAGGTAGTAGCGGTGCGCGTTGATATGCCGCACCAGCTCAAGGTAGCCGCCTAGTTCGCTGAACTCGATCCGCTCGTCGGGCCGTAGCGAGTGCAGATTGGTCCATTCGAGAAAATCGCTGTACTCCTCTTTGAGCAGCAGGCCGTGCACCGAAAGGTTGGGATCGAGCGGGACATCGACCTGAAGCTCGGTAATATGTGCGTCGATATAGGCCTGGCCTTGCTGGCGCGCGACGGAGATGCGGTGATTGCCATCACGCACGAAATAGATGTCGCCAATCTTATAGAGCTCGACTGGCGGCAGCTCGATCGCCTGGCTCATCGCGCTGTCGATGCTGCTCCAGCGCTGCTCGAGGGTATCCGAGCGCGGTAGGAAGCGCCGGTCGAAGTCGCTGTAGCGGCCTTCGCTGCCGACAATATGATCCAGCGCCACAACCTGATGTCCCAGCGAGCGCTGCCCGCGCACGTTGATGCGCGATCGCACGTCGTCGAGCGACATCATATTGCTCGAATTGCGTAGCAGTGTGTCCAGGATGCCGGTCAGCAGCGCCTTGCGGCGCGCATCATAGAAGTGCAACTGCGCGTTGCGCAGGGCCCCTGCGTTACTCATATATCTCTCCTGATAATGCACGCAGGACCACGTTGTCGGCAGCCGTCACTCGCTGAGCGGCTATTGTGCGTAATAATCGTCTTATGTGGGCAGCGATGGCGCCTGGTCGGCCGTGATCGGATCGATCGTCAACAGTCGGTAGCCGGCCGTGTTGAGCACCATCGTATGTTTGTAGCGTGTCTCCGTAACCGCGCTGAACCCGTACGAACGGTGGATATGGCCATGGATCAGGTAGCGCGGCTGGAAGTAATCCATGAATGTCAAAAATGCCCGAAACCCACGATGCGGAAAGTCCGGCCCATTGTGAATCCCCAGCGGTGGGGCGTGAGTCAGCAGAATATCAGCGTAGCGTCCATAGCGCATTCGATTGACCAGCAGCCGTGGCGCCAGCGCCCACACGCGCGCTAGCATTTGTGATTCGGTATACTGCGCGCCTTGCTCGTTGTTGTAGCGAATGCTGCCGCCTAACCCAGCAATAAGCAAACCGTCGTAGCTAACGCAGGTTCCTTCCACGAGCGTGCATCCGCGCGGCGCATGGAGCTCTTCGCCATCCTCGGTATATTCGACGCCATTGTGATTGCCATCGACGTAAAAGCATGGCCTCGCCAGCATCGTCACTATGAATTCCAAGTAATAGGCCGGCAGGTCGCCGCAGCCCAAAACGGCCTGGATGCCCTGAAATCGCTCTTTGATGTTCAGGCTATAGATTGCTGGGACGACCTCGTCGCTGACGGTCAGGAACAGCATTGTCTTCTCGCTCCAGCCCCAAAAGAAAAGGCCACCGGCGGCATTGGCTCAATCATACCAGAAATCGCCGTTGCCATCGTGGCCTGTGGTACAATCCTTGTTATGTGTATTATATCACGAACTGTGCCGCCGAATCAAGTGTCAGTCCGGCGCTCGATCGGCAGCGTGAAGGCGTAGGTGCTACCCTGGCTGCCGCTGCTCTCCACCAGGATGCGGCCGCCGTGAGTTTCGATCACTAACTTGCTGAATGCCAGGCCCAGCGCTGGCGCGTTGCGTTCCTCGGGCGTCGCCCGCTGCTCGAACAGGCTGTCACGTTGCTGTGGCGTCAGGCCGGGCCCCTGATCGCTGATGCGCACCACCAATGTCTCGCTCTGGCATTCGGTGCGGACCTGCACAGTGCTGTAGGGCGGGCTATGCCGCAGCGCGTGCTCGAGCAAGTGAACGAAAGCGCGGCGCATACGCTCGCCGTCGATCATGACGGTGCCGTCTCCACTATATTCCACCACCACCGTCACGGCGCCCTGGTGTTGAAGCGCAGTGGTCTGGGCGATACCGGCATCCAGAATCGGCCGCAGCGGAGCTGCAACGCGGCGGAGCACATTGGGATTTTGCTCGATCTGATTGATCTCCAGCATGGTTGTTACGAGGTCGAGCAGGCGTTGGCCGCTGCGCCGCGCGCCGACCAGCACACGGTCGGCGCCATCGGGCAGGTTCTGGCCGAGCGTCATCTCCAACGCTGTCACCATTGACGTCAGAGGGTTGCGCATCTCGTCGGCCAGCAAGCCGAGCAGCTCGCCGCGCAGCCGCGCCAGGCGCGCCCGCTCGCGTCGATCGAGCAGGATATGGGTGTAGCCATCGCCGCGCTCGGCCGCGCCGGATGGCAGATCGATGATATCCACATATTGGGCTGCGGCGGTGGGGCCGGTCAGCGTGGCGCGCAGCTGATCGAAGCGCTGGCCGATCAGGTCGCCGCTGGCGATCTCGGCCCAGAGACTGCATGCGATCGCGTTGGCGCGGGTGATCTGGCCGCTGGCACTAACCGCGATGACACCATCGCCAACATGATCGGCGACCAGCTGAAGGTTGCGCTGCTGGCGCTCGAGTTGTTCCAACGCGTCGTCGCGCGCGCCCTCGGCGGCGCGCTGGCTTTGCTCGGCGCGCGCTTGTGCCGCCTCACGCTGGCGAAGTTGCTCGAACAGCCGCGCCAGCTCGCCGCGCAGCGGAGCGACGATCATGGCCAGGAAGAACAGGGCCAGCACCGACATATTGATCGATATGCTGACGCTCGGTGGCGGCAGGGCCAGCCCGAGCGGTGGGGGCGGTAGTTGCAGCGCCGCGAACTGCGCTCCAAACAGCGCCGCAATCGTCAGGACTGTGGTGATGTACACCGCGCGGCGGCTGAGCAGCAGCGCGCTGAGCGCGATCGGTAGGCTGCCGAACGGCAGGAAGGCTAACAGGTACTCCGGCAGCAGGTAGATCGCTAGCGCCAGCGCCGACACTGTCAGCATGACGATCATGCCGCCGGCAATGCGGTGCCGGCGGGCGCGGCTGAACAGATACGCGATCAACAGCCACGTTCCGACGATCATCAGGAGCGACGCCTGGAGCACCGATAGAGTCAATCTGCCCTCACCCAATTGCAGGCCGACCACCGCACTGACGACCGCGCCAAGAGTCAGGCCAACGGCGAGCAGAGAATTGTTCATAAGTTGGCCGCGCCGCAACCGTTCGAGATCCGTTGTCGTGTGGAGGAGGGGACGCGCTTTTTGCATAGTTGAATGTCCTGCATCGTGGCAATCTGCGTTGGTAGGCAACGCGTGGCGCCTACCGCCTAGATTATAGCACAGCCCTTTAACGCTTCTACTACTTTATGTACCACGCGCGATCGGCCGAAGATACGCAGTTGAAAGAATCTTGATAGACGGCATGCCTATTCGCGGTGGTTGCTGTTCGTTTTTCAAGCGCAGCCGCGAGGGCGACACGAAAGTGCGGCATTTTGGCTCATTCTGACGGGGTGTTGCAGCAAGCTACCAGGCGCCGATCAGCTCACAACGATGAGCGACTATTCAGCTTGGCGCCGCGACATGGTGAATAAACTGTAATTCGGTGGCATCGCCCAGCTGCAAGGGCAGCAGCAGGCTGAACTGGCTACCAGCCCCGGGAGTGCTGACGACGTCGACGCGCCCACTATGCGCCTCGGCAACCCACTTGACGATTGCCAGACCTAGCCCGGCCCCGCCGTGGTGGTGCGAGCGCGAGCGATCGGCGCGGTAGAAACGATCGAAAATATGCGGCAGGTCGTCGGATGCAATGCCATGTCCGCTATCGATGACGGTAAGCGCGGCGTAGCCATCCTGCCGGGCCAGCCCGAGTGTCACCGTGCCGCCGGCCGGCGTATGTTGCAGCGCGTTGACGCCCAGATTGAGCAGCGCCTGTTTGATCCGGTCACGGTCGCCCTGAACGACGATCTGATCTTCGTGGCCCAGGCGCAGCTGAACGCCGCTGGCGAGCGGTCGCAGCTCGCGATGAACCTCCAGCAGCAGCGTATCCAGCTCGATCGGCTCGTCGCGCAGCTGGACGCCAGCCTCGCTCTGGGCCAGCAGCAGCAGGTCATTGGCCATGCGAATCAGTCGTGCGACCTCGCGGCGCATATCGGACAACGACTCGGCCAGCAGCTCAGGGTCGCGCGCAGCGCCGCGATCGAGCACCTCCAGGTTGCCCTGCATTGCGGCCAGCGGTGTGCGCAATTCGTGCGACACATCGGCGACGAAGCGGCGCTGGGCGCTGAATAGGACCTCCAGGCGCGCCAACAGGTCGTTGACCGTCACGGTCAGGCGCTGGAGCTCATCCTGGGCGGGCGGCACCGGCACGCGCCGGCTCAAGTCCTCGGCGCGCACGATGCTCTGGGCCGTGCGTGTGACCTCGTCGATCGGCTTGAAGGCGGCGCGGGTCAGCCAGGCCCCGCCGCGCGCAGCCGTCAGCAACACAATCGCGCCGCCGCCAAGCAGGACGTACAAGAGCAGCTGAAGCGCAAAATCGGTCTCGCGCAGCGAGCGCGTCACCTGAAGCGCACCGACGACCTGGCCACGAAACAGCAGCGGCTGCAAGAGCTCGCGCGAGCGCATCTTGCCGTTGTCGACGGTGTGGATCGTCTCCTGACCCGCGAGCGCCTGATCGAGCAGATTCTCATTCACACTAATGGTGTACTGAACATTCGGCGATTTTCCCACCAGAGCGCCGTCCGGTTGATAGACCTGGACCTTGAGATTGGTGGCGTCGAAGCCGCTGACTGTCTGCGGGGTCAGAACAAAGACCGAATTCTCGCTAAAATAGTCTCGGACGCGCTGATCGTTCGACGCGCGTAACCTCTCATTGCTGTTGGTGAAACCATCCTGGAGGTATTGCGCGCCGCGTTCCAGGTCGCTATCGATGCTACTGAAGAGGGCCTGGCGCACGATCAGATACAGCCCGATATCGAGCGCGACCAGGGCGATGGCAAAAAAACCGACGTATGCGATTGTGAGGCGGCTGCGGAGAGTCATGGATTGGTCCGATCCGTTTCGATTCCTGTTTAGGATTTACGCAGTTGGCGTTTTAGTGGGGGCGCGGGGGCCGCAGGCCCCCAGAACCTCCCAACCGCGCAACTCCTACCTGTTGATAGTGTAGCACGCACACCTGCGGTTGGGCATAAGAAGTTGGTTAGAATGCCGCAAAAGAAATTCGGGGGCGGCTTCGCCGCCCCCGAACCCCCATCGTTACACATAAAGGCGAGTAAGCCTATGGATTCGTATAATTCGGTCGATAGTACGCCGTCGCCAGGAAGTCCTGGCCGTTTGGCGCCTTCAATGTTACATCCAGGAACACGGTCGAGTGATTATTCGTGCCGCCGATCGGGAAGCCTATCTCGACCACCCCAGTTGCGTCGGTCCTGGCAGGCCCGTACTCCTTGTCGTGTCCCGGCCGGTAGGCGCGCACATGCACATCGGCGCCGGATACGACCTGGCTGTTGACGATCAGGCGCGCGCAGACCGAGTTGAACTGGTTCGGGTCGGTTGGCTGGAGATTGGTGACCCAGGCCTGCGCGCCTTCGACTGGCTGCGGCGCGTTCGCGGCGCAGTTGCCGGTGGGCGCGGGGATGCCTTGCAGCGCAGCGCCGGTGATCGGCGGCGGCTCATCGAACGAATAGTGCGGCCGGAAGTTAGTCGCCGCCGTGTAGATCTGGCCGTCGGGTGCCTTGAACTCAACCTCGACCGTGACGACAAAGCGATTTCTGGCCTTGTCGATATTGAAATCGACCTGGACCTGTCCGTCGGCGCCGGTAGTGGCCGGGCCGATCTTCAGATCGCCGTAGTTGAAGTGCGCCACGGCCGTGACCTGTGCGCCGGCCACCGGTGCGCCGCCGAGGGTCAGGCGGGCGCAGAGGGTGTTATTGGTACCGGGCGCTTGCGGTTGCGGGTTGGCAACCCATGCCTGCGGGCCCTCCGCCAGCGCGGGTGCATTCTCCGGGCAGCCGATCGCCAGCACTGGCGCGGGCGCAGGTCCCTTGGCGGGCGCCGGCTGGGGGAGGGCCGCCAGCGCATCGGCGCCGAGCCGGCCCAGCAGCACCTCGTAGGGCGCCTTGTTCTCGGGATGGTACTCGAAGCGGGCGCGCTCGAACCACTGGGTCAGATACATCTGGCCGTCGGAGCCCTGCTCCATCTGAGCTTCAGAGACCGGG
>DATFXE010000034.1:0-9766 GCA_035258585.1 Roseiflexaceae bacterium
GCCGGGGCTCGTTCTCACCAAGAGTGACGGCGGCATCAGCATCGCGCCCGGCGGCACGGTCGCCTATATCTTGAGCTACAGCAATACCGGCAACGTCGGGCTGAGCGGCGTGGTGCTCCAAGAGACGGTGCCAACGAATACCACCTTCAACGCGGCCGGCAGCTCAGGCGGCTGGAGCTGCGCCGATAACAGCCCAGCCGGCACCAGTTGTACTCTATCTATCGGCAACCTGGCGGCGGGGGCCGCCGGCTCGGTCAACTTTGCAGTCACGGTGGCAAGTGCGCTCCCAGCCGGCACAACCCAGATCAGCAACGCTGCGACGATCGCCGATGGCAGTGGCGCCAGCGCATCGAACAGCGATACCACGCCCGTCAATACCACGCCGGGCCTAAGCCTGAGCAAGAGCGACGGCGGGGCCAGCACCACGCCGGGCGGGACCGCGATCTACACGCTGAACTACACCAACACCGGCAATATCGGCTTGAGCGGCGTGGCGATCAACGAGATCGTTCCAAACAACACAACCTTTAGTGTAGCCGGCAGCACCGCGGGGTGGAGTTGTAGCGCCGGCGGCGTGGCCGGGGCGACCTGCACCTTTGCAATCGGCACGCTGCCCGCTGGCGCATTTGGCGCAATCACGTTTGTGGTGGCGATCGACACACCCCTGGCGGCGGGTATCACGCAGATCGTCAACACGGCGACGATCGCCGATGGCAACGGCACGAACAGTTCGGCCAACGATACGACGCCGGTGACACCTACTCCCGGTTTGAGCCTGGCCAAGAGCGACAACAACGCGACTGCCACACCGGGGGGCGCGGTCGTCTACAGGCTCGACTATCAAAACACCGGCAACATCGACCTGACCGGCCTGGTCCTGCTAGAGACTGTGCCGGCCAACACTAGCTTCAACGCGGCTAGTAGCTCGGGCGGCTGGAGTTGCGTCGACGGGGCGCCCGCCGGCACGAGCTGCACGCGCACAATCGGCAACCTGGCAGGTGGCGCCGCCGGCACGATTAACTTCGCCGTGACCGTCAATAACCCTATTCCAGCCGGCGTGAGCCAGATCAGCAACAGCGCGACCGTAAGCGATGGCGCCATCAGCACGACGGCGAGCGATACCACGCCCGTGAGCGCCACGCCGGCCTTGAGCTTGACCAAGAGCGACGGCGGCGGAACGACCACGCCCGGCGGCACGGTAGTGTACACGCTGAGCTACGCCAACACCGGCAATATCGACCTGACCGGTGTGGTGCTTACCGAGACCATTCCAGCCAACACCACCTTCAACGCCGCCAACAGCACGGCGAACTGGAGCTGCGCCGGCGCGACCTGTACGCTAACGCTTGGTAGCCTGGCGGGCGGCGCCAGCGGCTCGGCCAATTTCGCCGTCACTGTCGATTCCTCCGTGCCGGCCGGCGTCACTCAGATCAGCAACGCTGCCAGCATCACTGCTAGCGACGGCACGACCAGTTCGGGAACTGATACCACGCCGCTGATCACGACGCCGGGATTGACGATCGCCAAGAGCGACGGCGGCGTGACGACCACACCCGGCGGCACGGTTGCTTATATCCTTAGCTATGGGAACAGTGGGAATAGCGGGCTCACAGGAGTGGTAATCACTGAGCAAATACCGGCCCACACGACTTTCAACGCCGCCAACAGCACGGCGAACTGGAGCTGCGCCAATAACAGCCCGGCCGGTACCAGCTGTACCTTCACGATTGGCAGCCTGGCAGCGGGGGCCGTGGGCGCAGTCACGTTCGCCGTCACCGTCGACAACCCGATCGCGGCCGGGGTCACGCAGATCGCCAACAGCGTTACAATCGCCGACGCGAACGGCTCCAGCGCCTCGAATAGCGACATCACACCCGTCACCACCACGCCGGGGCTGTCACTCGACAAGGGCGACGGCGGCGTGACGGCCACACCCGGCGGCAGCGTGGTCTATACGCTTAACTACGCCAACACCGGCAATGTCGGGCTCACCGGAGTGGTGATCGACGAGACTGTGCCAGCCAACACGACGTTCAACGCCGCCGCCAGCACGGCCGGCTGGAGCTGCGCCAACAGCAGCCCGGCCGGCACCAACTGTACTTTCACGATCGGCAGCCTGGCCGGCGGCTCCGGCAAATCGATCGATTTCGCCGTTACAGTGCTGAATCCCATCGCGGCGGGCACAAGCCAGCTGACCAACGCGGCGACCATCAGCGGCGGCGGCGCAAGCGCAAGCGGCAGCGTCACGACGCCGGTCACCACCGCGCCGGCGCTGAGCCTGACTAAGAGCGACGGAGGCGCGAGCAGCACGCCCGGCGGCACGGTGATCTACACATTGAGCTACGCCAACACCGGCAACGTCGATCTGGATGCGGTCTACCTCAGCGAGATTGTGCCAACCGGCACCACGTTCGACGCCGCGGCCAGCGCGGCCGGCTGGAGCTGCGCCAACGGCAGCCCGGCCGGCACGAGCTGCACCCTGACGATCGGAGCTGTGTCGGGCGCGGGCGGCAATGGATCGGCCGCTTTTGCGGTCAAAGTGAATAACCCGCTGTCGAGCGGCGTGGCGCAGATTGACAACACCGCGGCGGTGGCCGATAACAGCACCGGCATAAGCGCAACCGGCAGCGACAGCACGCCGATCGTGGCCGCGCCGATTCTGGGCGCGCAGAAGATGGTGACCGATATCGACGGCGGAACAACCGAACCCGGCGACGTTCTGCAGTACACCATCACTGTCCAGAACACCGGCAACATCGCAACAACGGGCGCGACCCTCACCGATGCGATTCCTGCCCACACCAGCTATATAGCCGGCAGCACAACGCTGAACGCCGCGCCGATCGCGGATGTGAGCGGGGCAATGCCATATGCAAGCGGCGGGCCGATTAATACACCTGGCGCGTTGGGCGGGCAGCTCAACGCCGGGGGAGCTGCAACGATCACCTTCCGGGTGACGATCGACAACCCGCTGCCGGCCGGCGTAACGCAAGTGAGTAACCAGGCGCTGGTTAGTGCGAAGTCGGTGGTAAGTGTTTCCACCAATGATCCTGGGACAGCAGCACCTGGCGACCCGACGATCATCGCCATCAACAACCCGACTGCCATCGCACTGGCGAGCTTCACCGCCGCGCGCGCTGGCGAGCAGATCATCGTGCGCTGGGTGACGACGGCCGAGCTTAACACCTGGGGTTTCCACCTCTACCGCAGCACGGATGCCAAACGTGCAAAGGCGGTGCGGATCACACCAGCGCTGATCCTTGGGCAGGGACGCGGGCAAGGTGGCGCGAGCTATACATGGACTGATGTGGACGTGAAGGATGGCGTGACGTATACCTATTGGTTGGTTGAGACCGAGATCGGCGGCGCGACCAACGAGTATGGCCCGGCGACCGCCAGCGCACGGCCGACCGGGATGACATACCAGCTGTTCATGCCGATCGGTTTTCGCTAAAGACGGCACGAAGGCTCTAACAACTGGACTCAGGCGTCATCCCAGATTGAACATGGTGGTTATCAGGGTGTGGAAATGCGGCGCGCCGTATTTCCACACCCTGATAATTACACAAGGTTCTTGCGAACTTTACACTTTTGGGTGGGGGTTTGGGGCGGCGAATCCGCCCCAAACTCCCACCATTGGGGAGGTGCGGAGGGGCCCGGGTACCCTCTGGGTGCCCCTCCGCACCTCCCCGACTGTAAAGCTGATCGCTGCCAGGCGAAACCTTGTCTTACACAGAAAAGACGCCTGGTGTGAGGTCGTGCAGCGACCTCGCACCAGGCGCGACCGGCGAGTTGGGGTGAGATATCCACAACTGCACAACTGATCGCTACATTCCGCTGAGCCCGCGTAGCAACCCTACCACGTTCTCGCCCAGCGCAGATACGGCATAGCCGCCCTCTTGCACGATCAGCGTGGGCATGCCAAGCGCGGCAATCTGCCTGCCGATCAGCGGGTAGGCGTCGGCTGTCAGCGCAAAATCGCCGATCGGGTCGCCGCCGAAGGTATCGAAGCCGGCCGAGAGCACCAGGAACCGCGGCGCAAAAGCGGCGATAGCGGCCAGCGCCTGTTCTAGCACATCCAGGTAGCGCGCGTTTGTTACGCCGGCCTCGAGTGCAAAGTTGAGATTGAAGCCCGCCCCGGCGCCGGCCCCACGCTCGTCGGCATAGCCAGCGAAATATGGGTACTCACGCGCCGGGTCGGCGTGGATCGAGACGAACAGTACGTCGTCGCGCTCGTAGAAGATCTGCTGCGTGCCGTTCCCGTGGTGAAAGTCGATGTCGAGCACCGCTACGCGGTGCGGGAGTTGAGAGGTGGGAGTTGGAAGTTGGGCCTCGTCGCCATCCCCCAGGTCCCAACTCCCAACTCCTAAGTACTGGGCGGCTATAGCAGCGTTATTGAGATAGCAGTAGCCGCCATACAGATCGCGGCCGGCATGATGGCCGGGCGGCCGGCAGAGCGCATAGACCAGCGCCTGGCCCTCTAACAGCCGCGCCGCACCTGTCAGCGCGACATCGGCAGCGGCGCGAGCGGCGCGGTAGGTGCCAGCCACGATCGGTGCACTCAGATCGAAGCTGTAGTAGCCCGGCGCCACCAGCGGGCCGACAGAACGTCGCGACATCCAGCGCACCGCAAGTGTGCTCGGCAGTACGGCGGCCGCATCACCACCAGCTGCGATCCAGGCCTCGTACGCGTTCGCCAGGTAGTCGAGATAGTCGTCGGCATGCACGGCCCGGATGGGGCTAAGATCAAACGCGCGCGGCGGCTGGATTGGGCCGATTCCAGCACGCTCCAGCGCGTCGAGGATCATGCTCGTGCGCATGGGCGACTCGTGCGGCGGGATGAGCTTGCCGTCCAGGAACTCGTGTGGCGCGTCATGCAGCGTGTGGTCGGGAGAGAAAATGGTGATCATAGTATCCTCTAGAGAAGAGCGCGACAGACCGAGTGTAGCATATACCACACGACTAATGAAAGCGGAACGGCTGCCCACTTGGGCAGCCGTGAGGAGATAGAGGGCGGCGTGAAGCCTCTATCGGCGTTGCGGGCGCCGCTGATGACCGCCGCAATCATCAGAAATGCTTGCCGCTGGTGTTAGCACGAAGTATGCCAAGATTTGCGATTGTGAGCTTCGAATTTTCGCTTTTGGTATCGCCCAAAACGCACCTGCTCATCCGAGGTTGGTAATGACCTCCCTGAAAGCGCCGCCTACGTACATCCGATACGGTGCCAGCTGTGAATGGCGATATGGTACACTATGTACGCGGCAGTTGCCGACGAGGCACCCTGCAGGGCCGCTCATCAGCTCGGCCGCGCTGATGATTGTCGGGGGAGAAGATTATCGATGAGCATGATCGCGCGCAACGAGCGTTTCGTCATGGCGGCTGCACTGGTCGCGCTTATACTATCGACGATGCTTGGCACGTTTGTGGTCTACGACGGGGAATCGATCTGGCTCGAAAGTGTCGCGCTGATCGGCCTATATGGCATGATCGCCGCGTCATTCTGGTGGGGGTAACACTGGCATATGATGGGGCTACTCGACAAGCACAGCTTGATTGCTATCTTAATCGCCGTATTCCTCGAGGAGCTGGGCATTCCGATGCCGATTCCAACCGATCTGCTGATCGTATTCGCGGGCGTCAAAGTCGCTGGGTCGCCCGAGGCCTTCGTGCGCTGGTTCGTGCTACTCAACATCGCGTCCGCGCTGGGCGCCAGCGGGCTCTATTGGATCATTCGCCGGGGCGGCAGGCCGCTGATCGAACGCTACGGCCGCTACATCCATATGGGCCCGCGCCAGGTCGAGCGCGCCGAGCGGCTGCTGGGCCGCGGCGGCTGGTGGAGTATCGCGATTGGGCGAGCGATCCCGGGTTTGCGCTACCTTACGGTTATTGCCTGCGGGCTGTTCAAAGTGCCCTATTTACGCTTTGTGACCGCCCACGTTGCCGGCTCATCGATCTATATCGCTCTGTTTCTGGTGCTGGGCTCAATATTTGGACCTCAGGTCGCCGAATACCTGCACTCGCCGGAGCTCCAGCTCCGCTTGATCTGGCTGCTGGTCCTGGCGCTTGGATTGCCGCTGCTCCTGGCCTGGCTTTGCTACCGCGGCCACGCCGAGTACAGGGCCGCGCCGTCGCGCCGCCGGACTCTCGGCGCGCTGGTGTTGGCGAGCTTTGCGGGCGCGACGTCGATGGCGGCCGCGTGGGCTGCTGCCGCTACAATTGCCGAGTTGGCCGGCGCCCCACGACCACTGAATGTTACCTATGAGCTGGCGCAGGCGCTGCTGGGGCGTGGGTTGCGGCCAGCCAGCGCCTATATGCTGGTCTACACCGTGCTGCTGTTGCTGTGTGTCGGCGTCGGCGTGTTGTACTACGATCTGGTGCTACCGCTCATTTCGCCAAAGGGAACCTCGCTGCCGCGCCAGGCATTGGGCCTGGCGCTACTGGGGGTCGTCCTCGTGAGCACGTTCCTCACGCCAGCGCTGCTCTGGTCGCGCGGGCGGCCATTGGACCGCTGGTGGCAGGCTGGCGGGCCGCTGCTGCTCATCGCGCTGCTGATCGGCATCCTGCTGTATGCGTTGACCACCGCCTGCGCGCGGGCGCTGGCGATCGCGATTCTACCCTCGTTCCGCCGGACTGAACCGATCCGCACAATCGCCGAGCCGGTGCCCACACCGGAGCCGGTGCCCACACCGGAACCGGTGCGAATGCCCGAGGATGGGCGATAAACCGACACGCAGCGCTGAGGAGCCCCAGCCTGCTATGGCAACCATGCAAGGCCGTCAATAGAAATTTACGCCGCCCCACCCACCCCCTCGCGCAGCGCGATCAGCCGCCCCGTGCCGACCTGCTCCAGCCCTTTCGCCACGCGCCCATCCCCGAGAATAAAGGCCTGGATCGCCGCATGCGGCAGCGCCAGCACAGTGATCGGCGTGATCGCCACAACGCTGGCCAGCGGCGGAGTGCCCCGGAGCAACTCCAGCTCGCCGAAGAACTCCTCCTCGCCCAACTGCGCGATCGGGCGGACGCGCGCCGGCGAATCGCCCTTTGGCTCGCTACGCGCAAGCACGGCGGCGCGACCCTGCTTGATCACATAGAAGACGCCCGACGGCACGCCCTGGCGCACGATGACCGCGCGTGCGTCGAACTGCCGCTGCTGAGCGATATGCGCCAGACCACGCAGCGTGTTGCGCGGCAGATCTTCAAATAGCGGCACCCGTTCCAGCAGCTGCAGCGTGGCCGCAGCGTCACGCCCTCCATCCGCGAGTGGCGCGCTCTGGGCTACCGCCGCCAGCTCACTGGCCGGGATGAACAGCAGGCTCGTGGTGATCGTCGCACGATACGTTAGCTCAGCCGACGTGCGGTTCGGAACGCCGCCAAACGAATCGCCGCGGTGGAGCTCTTCCACCACCTGGCCCCCGCGAAGCGCTACGACTTCGCCGGCCTCGACCACCCAGATGCCGGGCGAGGGTGTGCCAGGGCGCAGCAGCACCGTGTCGGGCGCAACATTCTGTTCCTGGATCGCGTGGGCCAGCGCGGTCAAGTCGTCGTCGTCGCAGTTTAGGAACTGGTCGACCTGACGCAACAGCCGCAGCCGCCCATCGCGCACATCGCCGAACGCGCTAGAAAGCTCACGCGCCCAGGGAGTGTCGGGGAAGCAATAGCGGCTGGCGGTCTCGCGCTCGGGCCAGGGCAGCGCGTCATAGGCGGCCTGGATGGCGCGCCGAGCGAAGGTGGCGCCGGCGATCTGCTCGATGGTGGCGACCGTGTAGCGCAGCACTTCGGCGTAGCGCGCGCCCTGCATGTCGAGGGGCAGCGCCTGTACCGCCGGCGCGATTCGCACCCGGTCGCGGTCGAGCGTCACATCCCAATTGGCTGTCGCGGCGAGGATATCCATCCGGTCATCGAGCGCGGTGGTGCGGCGCGCGCCATACACCGCGCGCAGCAGCCGGTAGCAGCCAGCGTAGCAGAACTGAACTGCGCGTGTCAGCCGCTGCTCCTCGCTCATGCTTGGCTCATCCGGCCAGTCGATCTCGTCCGGCGCGATCTGGTGCAGGGTTGCCAGATGGACCAGCCAGGACGCCGCCCACAGGCCAGCCGCCAGCAGATCGAAGATTCTGACGCGCGCGCTGATATCGGCCACATAGGCGGTCGTCTGAAACAGCGCGGCCAACCACATCAGCGCCCACGACCAGACCAGCCGCGAGTCGCGCAGGTCGAACAGGTGTGGGAAGAGCAGCGCCAGCGCCAGCGCGCCAAAGTAGGCCGGCGCGGCGGCGAGGATCTGATATATGGGCGAACTGCGCGGCCCGGCCGCCAGCAGCGCGGTTGCGCCCACACCAAACGCCAGCATCAGCAGCAGTGCGGTGATCAGGAGCTCGCGCGGCGTCGAGACGCGCAGATCGACATCCAGCAGCGCGGCGAAACCGGCCACGAGCAAGAACATCAGCGCAAGGCCATCGGCCAGCATCCAGGCTGTATCCGATAAGCCGCTGGCCCGCACGATCGCGGCGAGTGTAGCCAGGCCGCTCATCACCAGCAAGGCATTCAGGGTGGGGGCCACGGCCGCGCGCCGGTAATCCGGGCGCACGGCCAGCAACGCAACAAGCGCCACAATCCAGAGCAGCGGCGGCAGAATCGCGCCAACCCAGCCGGCGGGCGCACCAGGAGTTGCGCTTCTCCACACCAAGAAGGCCAGCAGAAGCACCGCCAGCAGGCCGACAGCCGCCAGCAGCGCTGGCTGGCGGCCATAGCCACGCCGGATCACCCAGGCCAGCGCCGCGCGCCCCAGCCCCAGGCCGGCAAAGAACAGCCCGGCCAGCACCGGCAGCAGCACTAGCAGAACCAGGGCAACAGCCACCAGCCGTGGTAGCGCGGCGCCAGTGTTCCACAGAGCCTGGATCGTGCCAAGCAGCTTGCGATTCCAGAACTCCAGCGCAAAGGCGATCGCGACCACTGAGTACAGCAGCGCCAGTACACCATAGGCGGTGAATATGCGCTCCTCGCGTGAGAACGGACCAAGGACCAAGGACCAAGGACGAAAGTTGATTGCATCGTCTTTCGTCCTTGGTCTTTCGTCCTTCGTCGGCCAGCGGACGATCTTTCGCCACAATGGCCCGCGCACGAACTCCAGCGCGCGGCGGCGCAGGTCGGGCAGGCGCAGCCAATCGACCAGGATGTAATAGCCATCCAGCTCCAGCAGCGGGTTGGCGTTGAACAGTGTCGCGATATAGCACGTGAAGGCCAGCTTGTAGGCCACCGAGTTGAGTAGCGTGTCGCCGGGGCGCAGCAGAATGAGCAGCGCCGCAAGCCCGCCGACAAACAGGTCGGACATCGGGCCGGCGGCCGAGACCAGCATGCGGGCACGGCGCGGCGAGCGCCAGATGTCGCTGGTATCGACAAAAAAGGCCGGCATGCCAAAGTAGAGCATGAGGCCGCCAGCTCGAAGCGTACGCCGATAGTGCTTGACGGCCAGCGCATGGGCGCTCTCATGGAGAAAGAACGAGAGCAGCAGCGCACACCACAGCGCCAGCAGCTCGATCAGCATCGTGCCTCCGTTGAGGACTGCCGGCGGGGAGCCATAGCCAAGCAGCAACGCCACGAACGCACCCAGGCCAGCCAGCGCCGCCAGCAGCCAGAGCGCCAGAAAAATCGGTGTGAAGAATAGCCAGCCGAAGGTACGGTAGATTGCACTGTAGAAGCGATCGATATTCTCGAATCGCCAGGCCTTGCTCGACAGCGCGCGCAGGAGACGGCGGCCCCAACCCTCGGC
>DATFXE010000035.1:0-4014 GCA_035258585.1 Roseiflexaceae bacterium
AACCAACAGCCAATGCTGGATGCGATCGATCGGCACGAGTTCGCGGCGATCCTGATCTATAGTAGGAGTTACGCGGTTGGGAGGTTTGGAGGGCTTTGCGCTCCAAAGAACCCCTTTCTTTTTCTACCCACCTGTGGCGGCAAAGCCGCCACAGGTGGGTAGAAAAAGAAGATTCTCGGGGCCTGCGGCCCCCGCGCCCCTGCTAAAACGCCAACCGCGTAAGTCCTACTATAGGATACCCCAGTTCGCGCTCGAAAAGGATCGCTGGACGATCGAAATGCTGGATCGAATCGAGCGCCGCTACCGCGTAGTCGAGCAGATCGGCGACACCTACGTCTACCGGCCCAAATGAACCCGGCCGCGTCTCCAGCCGTGCCGGCCCTTCTCGGGTATAATAGACGCCGATTCGACGTGTAGAAACGAGACAGGCTGTCGTGCGACGGCCGCACGCCACTATGCACAAGCTCGCCGTTCTGGCCGACATCCACGGAAATCTGGCCGCACTAGAGGCTGTGGCCGACCATGTCGCTCGCTGGAAGCCTGATGCCATCGTCGTCGCAGGGGATATCGTGAACCGTGGGCCGCGCTCGGATGAGTGCCTGCGCTTCGTGCTCTCGCGCGTGGCCGGCTCTGGCTGGCAGGCCATCCGCGGCAACCACGAGGACTATGTGCTGCGCGTCGCGCGTGAGCCTGGCGAGCGGCCGGGCCTCGAGGGCGCGGTGCGCGAAAATGTCGCCTGGACCGTCCACCAGCTTGGTGGTGACGTGGAGCTGCTGGACACGCTGCCAACCCAGATCAGCCTCACGGCGCCCGACGGTGGGGAAGCGCGGGTGGTCCACGCTTCGATGCGCCACAACCGCGACAATATCCTGCCCGACACGCCAGATGAGGTCCTGCGCGAGCAGATAGCGCCGGCGCCGCCGCTGATCTGCGTCGGCCACACGCACCGGCCGCTGATACGCACGATCGACGCGACTCTGGTGGTCAACGCCGGCTCGGTCGGGCTGCCCTTCGACGGCGACACGCGCGCCTGCTACGCCCAGCTAACCTGGCGCGATGGCTGGCAGGCCGCGATCGCGCGGGTCGCCTACGATCGCGTCCGGGCCGCGCGTGACTACCCTACGACCGGGTTCCTGCGCGATAGCGGTGTGGTCGCCGAGCTGATCTACGACGAGTTTCGCACCGCGCGCCCGCGCATGTACCGCTGGATGGAGCGCTACCGCGACGCCGTGCTGGCCGGCGAGCTGACGCCAGCCGAATCAGTGCACGCTTATCTGGCGCTGCTGGCGGCTACTGGCGAATAGAATTGCTTTGTAAGTTGTTCAGATACTGCTGGCTTACTCAGATGGGAGGTTTGGAGGGCAAAGCCCTCCAAGAAGCATAATGGACGACCGCGTAAGTCCTGTAACTGACAACTAACAACTACCTTATCATAGCCGGCACGTCTCAAGGAAGAACGCACATGCAAACTGACCTCCACTATGCGCAGCAGCTCGACGCGCAGGATGACCTGGCCGCATACCGCCACATGTTCGTCCACGACGGCGACCTGATCTACATGGACGGCAACTCGCTCGGCCGCCTGCCGCGCCCGACGGTCGAGCGCGTGGGCGCGGCGGTCGAGCAGGAGTGGGGCCGCGACTTGATCCGCGGCTGGCATCACGGCTGGTATGACGCGCCGCAGCGCATCGGCGACAAGATCGCCAAATTGATCGGAGCCGGACCTGGCCAGGTGCTGGCCTGCGACTCGACCTCGACCAACCTGTTCAAGCTGATCATGGCCGCGCTAGCGTTGCGCCCCGATCGCCGGCGGATCGTTAGCGATACGCTCAATTTTCCTTCCGACCTGTATATCATTCAGGGCTGCGTCGAACTGCTGGGCGGCCGGCACGAGCTGCGCCTCGCGCCCTCGACCGATGGCCTTGGCATCGAGCCTGGGGCGCTGGCCGCCGCGATCGACGAGCAGACCGCGCTGGTGACACTTTCACACGCGACCTTCAAGAGTGGTTTTTTGTACGACATGGCTGCGGTGACAGCTCGCACGCATGAGGTCGGGGCGCTCATTCTGTGGGATTTGTGCCATTCGGCGGGGGTCGTACCGATCGACCTGGATGCATGCGGCGTCGATTTCGCGGTGGGCTGCTGCTACAAATATTTGAACGGCGGCCCTGGGGCGCCGGCCTACCTGTATGTGCGGCGCGATCTCCAGGAGCAGATGCGGTCGCCGATCTGGGGGTGGTTCGGCCAGCGCGCGCCATTCGCCTTCGAGCTGGAATACCGGCCGGCCGCCGGCATCGATCGCTTCCTGGCCGGCACGCCGCCAGTGCTGTCGCTGCTGGCCGTCGAGCCGGCGCTGGAGATGCTGCTGGATGCAGGCGTGGAGCGGGTACGCCACAAGTCCATCCGCCTGACTGAGTATGCGATCGAGCTGTATGACGCGCTGCTGGCCCCGACTGGGTATGCGCTCGGCACGCCGCGCGAAGCGGATCGACGCGGCTCGCATGTCAGCGTGCGCCACCCGGAGGGCTACCGGATCAACCGGGCGCTGATCGAGGAGTTGGGCGTGCTGCCCGACTTCCGCGAGCCAGATAACATCCGGCTTGGCCTGGCGCCGCTTACGACATCGTTCGCCGATGTCTGGCACACGATCGAGCGCCTGCGCCGTGCGGTCGACGAGCGCGTCTACCTGCACTATCCCTCTGAGCGCCTGGCCGTGACGTAGCCGTACATAGCGATTGGGGACAGGGGATTGGGAATTAGGAGAACGAATCTCCCAATCCCCAATCGCCAGTCTCCCGCTCTGAAAGCGCACTAATCCTTCGCCCCCAGCGTGCCATCCTTCGCGCCAGTTGGCGCGGTGTCCTTGGCGCCGGTGGGCGCCGTGCCGCCCTTGGCGACAGTCCGCTTCGCAGCGGCTTTGGGCTCCGTGAGTACCTTAGCCTTGGCCGGCTCAGCCTTGGCTGGCGTCGTGTCGCTCGATCCGATCGCTTGTTCCTTCGGCTGGTCGCTCACCTGTTGCTCCTTTCATATGCCGACGGTAGCGTACCCAGGCAAACGACGCGTGGCCAGGGCCATCGGGTCGGCAATGCCGGGCAGGGCACAGATCATTTGAGGCTACTATCTGGGTACGTGGACGCATTGTACACCCGAACCATGCTCGGGCGCAATACATCGTTCGATGGTGGTTTGCGAACGTTGCAGTAGTCTGCCGCTAGGTCGCGCGCTCCGCCGGTGCCGACGGCTGGGCGGCTCGCAGATCGCTCCAGCTGATTATCTCCACCAGCCGCAGCGCCGCGTCCAGGCTAGTGGACAGCGCGACCACGATCGCCGGCGAGCTCATCCATTCCGCGACGGCCAGCGCCAGACAGGTCATAGTGTTGCGATATCGCTACGCCGCGTCGCCATCTGTTTCCGCGCGCACCGGGACATCGATGCGATACTAAAGTACGGGCGATCATAACAGCGATCCGAGTTTTGAGGCGGAGATCTGGACATGCCAAGAGGCGACGACTTCGCCCCTCTGCGCCTCAAATCTCAGAACGAATACATGATTTCCTGTGGGAAGGGCACCGACAGTACTTATGCGGAGGTAGATATGAACACGATACTTGTTCCGCTCGACGGATCGGCGCTCGCCGAGCAGGCGCTGCCTTATGTGCGAGGGCTGGCTGCGCTACTAGGCGCGCGTGTGCTGCTGTTGAACGTGATTGCGGACACTCGGGACCAAGGGCTGATGGCCGAGAGCATCGCCGCTACTTACGGCGCCGTGGATCCGCTCGTGACGCAGCGCGAGCGCGAGCAGCGCTCGCTGACGACACTCACCCAGCATGCTGAAAGCTACCTCAGCTCGCACGCGGCGCTGCTCCAGGGCCTCGGCATCGATACAGAGATCGAGGTGTCCTATGGCCCAGCCGCCGAGGTGATTGTGGAGATCGCCGAAGGCCAGCGCGTGGCCATGATCGTCATGGCCACGCATGGCTACAGCGGGCTCAAGCGCTGGGCGCTGGGCAGCGT
>DATFXE010000036.1:0-6779 GCA_035258585.1 Roseiflexaceae bacterium
CGGGACGGCCAGCAATCCAAAGTCCTGCTCGTCATGTTGGGCGCCACGGATCTCCACACCTGTGCCAAAAAAGACATCTGCTTCAAGGGTGCCAGATGCGCCATGCAATACGATGCCCTGATCCATCCCACGCGCGCCGACATGTGCAACGGCGCTGACCTCGATCACACCCTGCGTTCCATTCACGAATTCGATCAATACCAAGGCCGAGTCGTTGGCTGGGTCAAGTGGTTGGTTGTCCGCACCGGGGCGCGCGATAAAGGTCGATAAATGGGCGCTCACTCGGGCGATATCGCCGACGAACCAGCGTGCAAGATCGACCATGTGTGTGCCGAGGTCGCCCAGAATGCCATTCGCGCGGTGGCGGTCGAAGCGCCAGCCATACTGGCCGTCGCGTCCGTATCCGCCGAGAAACCGTAGCTGGCAGTGGAAGCAGCGCCCAATATAGCCGCCATCAATCAGATCGCGCAGATAGCGGAAATGCGGCATCCAGCGCCAGGTGAAGAAGGTCATGTGCTTGACGCCTACCGACTCGGCGCGCTCGTACATGGCCCTGGCCTGCGCTGCGTTGAGGGCCAAGGGCTTCTCGCACAGCACGTGCAAACCAGCATCGAGCGCGTCCATTGTGATGGGGTAGTGCAGATCATCGGGTGTCGAGATGACTAGCGCGTGCAAGTTACCCCGCGCAATCATGTCACGATAATCGGTGAAAACGAGGGGAATATCGTACTTTTTTGCCATTTCTTCCGCGCGGTTGTGATTGCGACCACAAATGGCGGCAAGCGTAGCATGTGGATGGCTCTTGAGGCTGGGTAAGTGCAGCAGATCCGCCCACCAACTCGTGCCGACAATGCCGATACGTACTAGCTCATCCATGGTAAGATTCCTTATTGAGCGCTGCATAAGCAGCTAAAGATAGCTGCTGGGGAGGTCTGGAGGGGGCACCCAGAGGGTACCCGGGCCCCTCCAGACCTCCCCAGTGGTGGGGGTGTGGGGGCGGCCGGGTGCCCTCTGGGCGTCGCCCCCACACCCCCACCAACAAGTTTAGCTATTTGTGCAGCGCTCAGTAGAAGCCGGTGCGTCGTCCAGAGTCCTTAGCGTGTATAGGCATTGTATGCCTCAGAGTCAGATACTGGGCGACACAGATAAACTGTTATGTGTTAGCCGATAGTGTGATCTCATCCTCCAGTGCTACGCAGCAACCACGCGGGGTGAACCAGCCACAGCGCCGCTAACAGCACCAGCGCGATCCCTACGATGGGGGTTAGCCACCGGCCACCGGGGACGGCCTTCTCCACCACCATCACGCCGGCCAGCGTCGCCATCCAGGCCAGGCTGCCGACCCCAACTCCAAACATCACCAGCATCAGCGCCCAGCAACAGCCCAAGCAGAACGCGCCGTGGCGCAGCCCAAGGTGCCAGGCCGCGCCTACCCCCTTGCGGTAGTAACGCACGAAGAAGCTGAACGGGCTACGGCACGCCGTCAGGCAGCGCTCCTTGAGCGGGCTGAACTGGAAGGCACCCGCGACCAGGAAGGTGGCTGCGCCGATCAGATACGAGTTCGCCTCCAGCCAGGGCCAGCGGTCCACCAGCCCATGGATGAGGGAATCGCCGAGGATCGCCGCGCTGGCGAAGGCGGTCCAGACGACCGCGTAGCCGGCCAGGAACGCTGCCTGCACCGTCTTTGGATGGGCCTGGTGCCGGCTGGCATGCACGAGCATATAGACCATGGGCATGCTGGAGGGCAGCATCATCGCCACCGTCATGATCTGCCAGCCGGCCAGGAAGATCGCCAGTGTGATCGGCCAGGGCAGCCGACTGTGCTCCAGCAGATAATCGTGCTCGATCAGATAGGTCTGGTGGGTGAGGGCGGCCAGCAGCGCTACCGCCCAGGCGGCCGCGATCAGCACCCACGGCCAATACAGTGGCGCCCGACGGCGCGATTGCGGCCGCTCGCTCAGATCTGTCACGTTGATTGCGCGCATCGGGCGCCTCCTCTCAGGCTTCGAGGTGGAAGTCGCCCTGGATGGCGTTGCGACCCGTGAACTCCCAGCTCATCCCATGCTCGGGCACATGCACCTGGTGGATGGAGGCCTTGGCGACATACGCCGGCGAGCCGGGGATGGTCGTGAACAGCGTGTCGACCAGCTGGGTCGGCCGGCCGGCCGCGTCGGTGTAGGGCGCCATCTCGGAGTAAAGCATCTCGCCCACACGCAAGGTGCCCTTACCGTTCTCGACCCTATGGTCGATCGGCGCCGAGTAGACCGCCACGCGCTCGCCGATCAGTCCGGCCAGGTCGGCCAGCGGTCCGCCCAGTTTGCCGGTCCAGGCGTCCAGGATGGCCTGGCGCTGCTCCTGTGTGGCCTTGTCGTCGACGTAGATGACCTCGCGCCAGTTGCCGGCCAGCACGTTGCCGGGGATCTGGGCGATGCGCACGAACGTGAGGCCCGAGACATCCACGCCGCCTATCTGGCCACGCTCGATGTGATAGGCGTTGAAGGCGTCACACTTGCCGCCGTCGGGGTCGTCGCCGACCCAGCACGGGCACGGCCCGCCGCACGAGCAGGCCTCCAGCAGCGAGCCGTCGAGCACGTAGGTTTTGGATGTGGTTGCTGATGTTGCCATAGCACTACCTCCTCTACTTGTTTGGTTTCGGCATGGATGCCTGGCGATACCAGGATGCTGCCGGGCCGTGCGTCAGTGAGATGCGCGCATCCCATGGCGGATATGTGGGGTGCTGGTGTGACATGATTACACCACACCTTCGGCGCCGATGGGTATAACATTTGCCTTCGCGATGTGATACAAAAAGTGATACAATCGAGCTACACTTGCCCGCGATCGACTTCAGGTGGACGCTCGACACGTCCACGGGCCGGCTAGACGCAGCAGCAGGCCAGAGGGTAGCATGGATAGCGATGCATCCTTTGGGCACTGGCTCACGCTGCGCCGGAAAGCGCTGCGCCTCTCCTGCGCCGAACTGGCGCGACGTGTCGGCTGCGCGACCATCACGCTGCGCAAGATCGAGGCCGACGAGCGCAGGCCCTCCGAGCAGATCGCCGCCAAGCTGGCCGATCACCTCAGTGTGGCGCCCCAGGAGCGCCTGATTTTTGTCAAGGTCGCGCGTGGCGAGTTGGCAGTGCATCGGTTAGCGCCTCCCGATCAGATTGCGGACCGCCCAGTGCTCGCACCCAGGGCGCTCCTGCGCACGACGGTGCCGATCCCGCCCACGCCGCTGATCGGCCGCGCGGCGGATGTGGCTGCCGTGCGCGAGCTGCTGCGCAGCGACGTGCGGCTGCTGAGCCTCACTGGCGCTCCAGGCATCGGCAAGACCCGCCTGGCGATGGAGGTGGCGACGCAGCTGCATGTCGCTTTTGCCGATGGGGTCATCTTCATCCCGCTGGCGCCCATCCGCGACCCCGCGATGGTGATCGCTACTATCGCGCAGTTCCTGGAGATCACCGAGTTGCCCGGCCAACCTCTGCTGGAGCGCCTGCAAGCCTACATGCGCGAGAAGCACATGTTGCTGGTGCTGGATAACTTCGAGCAGGTGTTGAAGGCCGCGCTGCAGCTCGCCGAGTTGCTCGCCACGGCGCCAGGTCTGCGGCTGCTTGTTACGAGCCGGGTGGCGCTGCATCTCTCCGGCGAGCACAAGTTTGCGGTGCCACCGCTTGCCCTGCCCCCCAACACCCTCCCGCGTGATGGCGCCGGGCCGGGAAGAGAGTGGGAAGCGCTGAGGCAGTACGCAGCCGTGGAGCTGTTCGTGGCGCGCGTGCGAGCAATCATGCCGACCTTCGTCCTGACCGAGACGCATGCGCCGGCGGTGGCCGCGATTTGTCGCCGACTGGACGGGCTGCCGCTGGCGATCGAGCTGGCGGCGGCGCGGGTCGCCGTGTTCACACCACAGGAGTTGTTGGCGCGCCTCGATCAGCGCTTCGCGCTACTAACCGGGGGAGGTGTGGATCTGCCGACGCGCCAGCAGACGCTCCGGCGTGCGATCGACTGGAGCTATGAGCTGCTGGACGCAGGCGAGCAAACGCTGTTCCGGCGGCTGGGCGTGTTTGTTGGTGGATGTACACTGGAAGCGGCCAGGGTGATGTGCAACACCACGGACAATCTAGGGATCGATGTGCTGGAGGGCGTGACGGCGCTGCTTGACAAGAGCCTGCTCCAGCGTGAGGAGGGCACCGACGGGCGATCACGCTACACGATGTTGGAGACAATCCGCGAGTACGCCGTGGAGCAGTTGACGGCCAATGGCGAGTACGAGGCTGTGCGCCGACACCACGCGGCCTACTACCGAGCGCTAGCCGAAGCGGCCGAGCAGGCGTGGGACCAGCCGCACGAGGTAGAATGGCTCCAGCGCCTGGTGGCCGTGCGCCACAATCTGCGTGCGGCGCTTCAGTGGGCGCTTGACAGCAGCGAGGTGGGGTACGCCTTGCGACTCAACGGAGCGCTGTTCTCGTTCTGGTGCTATTGTAGTCAACTGAAAGAAGCCGACGACTGGCTGGAACGAGCGCTGGCGTTGCCGCGCCGAGAACAAACACCGGCGCTGCACGCTGCCGCAGCAAAGGCGCTTGGCGCCGTGGGCTATATTGCGACGTTGCAGGGTGATTACATTCGGGCACAGGCACGGTTCGAGCAAGGTCTGTGGCTGTATTCGCAGGTCGCGGACCGGCGGGGCATCGCCTGGTCGATTAGAGGATATGGCTTCGTCGCGATGTTGCAAGGTGATTTCGCGCAGGCACAAACCTACGTCGAACAGAGTCTGGTGCTATGCCAGGAAGCACAGGATATGTGGGGGATCGCCTGGTCGCTCTACGATCTGGGATATCTTGAGCTCGCTCGGGGCAGCTTGGCACGTGCGCGGGAATTGCTGGAGGCAGCGCTGGTGCGATTGCGTGAACAGGGGATTCTGTGGGCGACCTTTCGCGCACTTCTGGCGCTGGGATTCATCATGTTGGAGCAGCGGCAGTTTGCGCAGGCACAGGAGCTGTATCGCGACAGCTTAGCGCTACAGCGACAGCTCCGCTTTCAGCAGCACGTTGTCGACGGGCTGGAAGGGTTGGCGGGGGTCGCAGTGGCGTGGGGGCAGCCGGAGCGAGCAGCGCGGCTTCTTGGGGCCGCCGAATCGCTCCGCAAGGCGAAAGGGACGCCTCGCTGGCATTTTTACCAGGCGACCTATGAACGCACGCTCGCCGTTACCCGCGCGCAATTGGACGATGAGGCATGGGCGGCGGCCTGGGCGGAGGGGCGGACGATGTCGCTGGAGCATGCGGTTGCGTACTCGCTCGAGGGATGAAAATGTCCCTACGCACGAAGAAGCGGGACGCGAAACGTTAAGGACTCCTCGAAGTTTGCCTAAAAAGACAAACTGCTCGGTCTTCGTGGTCAGTAACTCGTTGCGGCTGCGGAAGGTGCAGCTGGCGTCCGCCTGATATAATCACAGAAAATCAACAACAATCAAAATGGAGCCATCACGATGCCCTACGCCATTGGCGTTGACCTGGGAGGCACCCATTTGCGCGCGGTCCGTCTCGACCGCGCAGGCCATATCCACGCTCATCAGCGTGTCGCGACCGCCGCGATGGATGGAGTTGCGACGGTGATTGCGCAGATCGAGGATCTGATCGCGCAGGTGATCGGCGACATTGATCTTTCCGAAATCATTGGGATTGGGGTGGCTTCGCCTGGTCCTGTCGACCTCCACGCGGGTATCGCCCGGCAGGCGCCCACCATTCAGGGCTGGTTCGATGTGCCGCTCAGAGCCATCCTGCGCGAACGAACTGGTTTACGTGTCGAGCTCAACAACGACGGCCACGTGGCTGCGTTGGGTGAGTGGCGCTTCGGCAGCGGGCGTGGCTGCGAGCACTTGGTGTACGTCACCATCAGCACGGGCATCGGTGGCGGTGTCGTCATGGACGGCCACCTCTTACTTGGGCGCCATGGGATGGCCGCCGAAGTCGGGCACATGACGATTCAACCGGACGGCCCAGTCTGCTGTTGCGGCAACCATGGCTGCTGGGAGGCACTGGCCTCCGGCAGCGCCCTGGCCCAGTTTGCGGCGCAGGAGCTTGCGCGCGGGTACCCATCCATGATTGCCGACATCGCCGCTGGTGCACCACTCAGCGGGGCGCATGTCGCCATGGCAGCAGAGCGGGGCGATAAACTGGCGTTGACACTGATGCAGCGCGAAGGCGAATGGATCGGCATCGGGCTGGCCAACCTACTGCATCTCTACGCGCCGGATCGCATTGCGCTTGGTGGGGGCGTCATCCAAAGCATGGCGCTGCTAGAACCACATATTCGCCGTGTGATCGCCACGCGCGCCATGCCACCTTTCCGCGATATCCCATTTCAAGTGGCGCAGCTGGGCGACAACGCGGGGGTTATCGGTGCGGCAACGCTTGTCCTGTAGCAGTTGATAGCAACAATCACGGTGCAACGATCGAACATACAGAGGGAACAGAATTGCAAAAAGATTCACGACTCCTACGCATCGGTGTGCTGGGCGCGGGTCCGATCTCGCAGGCCGGGCACTTCGAGGCCGTCCGCAAGGCCCGCAACGCCGAACTGTACGCCATCTGTGATGCGGCTGACGATTTGTTGACGACGATGGCAACCATCCATGCGCCGCGCGTCACCTACCGCGACTACGATCAGATGCTGGCAGACCCACACCTTGAAGCCGTTATCCTCGCAACCGCCGACCAGTTTCATGTGCCGCTGGCCCGCAAGGCGATCGCCGCCGGCAAGCATGTGCTGGTCGAAAAGCCCCT
>DATFXE010000037.1:0-3121 GCA_035258585.1 Roseiflexaceae bacterium
GTGCCCATGGGAACGCTGTTTCTGTCCAGCATCCCCATCTTTATCGGCGCGGGGTTGCAGGATACCCACACGCCGGCACAGGACATCGCGCAGCTGACGGCGATCTTTGAAGCGGCTGGTGCTCATGTGACTCTGTTCTGGCGTCATGGCGATCACATCTTGCGTGAGCCTGAAGTCGCACTCGCCCGCGAGTGGCTCCAGCGCCACTTTCCTCAATGATCTTACCGTTAGCATCAGCGATGTGAGCATATGCTCGCTCGTAGCCGATCACAGCAATGCTGTGTTTTACTTGAGAAGTGAAAGGGGACTCCATCATGACCAACCCGATTCGCGTGCTTGTAGTTGATGATCACCTGGTGGTCCGGCGTGGCCTGGCCACATTGCTGCTGGCCTTCAACGACCTTCAGCTGGTTGGCGAAGCACAGACCGGCGCGGAAGCGCTCGCACTGTGCGCAACCGCCCAGCCCGATGTGGTGCTGATGGACTTGCTCATGCCCGAGATGGACGGCGTCGCGGCGACCCAGGCCATATGCGAGCGCTATCCCAACATCCAGGTGATCATGTTGAGCAGCTGCGACGAGTACGATCTTATTCGACGCGCTCTAGCTGCCGGCGCCGAAGGCTATCTGTCCAAGAACAGCAGCTCTGATGATCTGGCGGTCGCCATTCGGATGTCGCAGGCTGGACGCGCCAGGCTGGCCCCAACGTCAGTCGAGGACATAGCGCATCCCACCTGGACACCCGAGCTGCCACTGACGGACCACGGCTCGGATCTGACCGACCGCGAGCGCGACGTACTGGCGCTGCTCACGCAGGGATTGACTAACACGCAGATCGGCGCACGGCTGATCATCAGCCGCGCGACCGTCAAGGTCCATGTCAGCAGTATCCTCAGCAAGTTCGGCGCGGCCTCGCGCACAGAGGCGGTGGCGCTTGCGGTGCAGCACCACCTGACGAATGGACGAGCAGACCTGCCCATTCTACAAGGCCAGCGCAGCGAAGAAGCTGAGCCTGCGCAACCGGGTCGCCGTCCCATGTTACGCCTTCGCGCACCGGTGGCCGGACACGGAGCACGGCCCAGACCTGCTGGCGAGCATCCGCCGGCGCAGCCTAGCGGCCGGCGGGCGCCAGCAGGGTGAAGCCGTGTCAGACTGCTTGTGATCAACCGGCTATGTGAGGGCGAACAAAGGAGCGTTTCATGTCTGAGGTGGTCTTAGGAATAACCTTGATCGCGATTGTGCTGTTATTCTCCGCGCTAGCCTCCGGCCTGGTCGAGCGTGCCCCGCTTTCGTTCCCCATGATCTTCCTGGGTCTCGGTTTGGTGCTGGGCGGAGGCGGCCTCGGCGTTGTCGCCATCGATGCCCATACCCCGATCCTCGAGGTGGTCGCGACCGTCAGCCTGAGCCTGGTGCTGTTTCTCGACGCGGTCAACCTCCAGGTCGGCGAGCTGCGCAGCGACTGGCGCGTGCCGATGCTCTCGCTCGGCCCGGGGACACTGCTGAGCATTGCGGCTGTGGCCGCGGCGGCTTACCTGCTCATGGGTACAACCGCTGATGACTCGGCCAGAAGAGGGGTGGTTGGCGTCGCGTGATGGTTGAGACGTTTGACTGGAAGACCACGGGATAGTTCCCGGCATGCAGGGGCAGCCCACGACTTGCCACCGCAGCCCTTTTTCCGGTCGTCGGCCACACGTCGCAGGTTACCGGCGACTGTGTGCGACAGGCGACCTGCGACAAGAGGAAGACTATGGATGCAACAACACTCCGGAATCTGTACCTCGACTTTTTCCGCGAGCATGGGCACGTCGTGATCGGCAGCGCGCCGCTCATCCCCGAGCACGACTCGAGTGTGCTGTTCACCACCGCGGGCATGCATCCGCTGGTGCCCTTCCTACTAGGCGAGCCCCATCCAGCCGGCAAGCGCCTGGCGAATGTGCAGAAGTGCCTGCGGACCAACGACATCCTCGAAGTTGGCGACTCCGTTCACCTGACCTTCTTCGAGATGCTGGGCAACTGGTCGCTGGGCGACTACTGGAAGGAGCAGGCGATCCGGCTTAACTATACACTGCTGACCGAGCGCCTCGGCTTGGAACCCGAGCGCTTGCATGTCACGTGCTTCGCCGGCGACGCCGACGCGCCGCGCGACGACGAGGCGGCGGCGGTCTGGCGCGCGCTGGGCATCCCCGAGCAGCGGATCAGCTTCCTGCCCAAGGCGGATAACTGGTGGGGGCCAATCGGCGCCACTGGGCCATGCGGGCCGGATAGCGAGGTGTTCTACGACACCAACCCCGATGGGAAGTCAGACGAGAGGCCTGTGTCGAACCCGCAGCGCTTCTGGGAGGTCTGCAACAACGTCTTCATGCAGTACGACTTGGCGGCCGACGGGTGCTACCTGTGCCTCGCGCAGCGCAATATCGACGTCGGCCTGGGGCTGGAACGTGCGCTCACGATCCTGGAGGGCGTCGCGTCGCCCTATGAGACCGAGCTGTTCCTGCCGATCGTCGAGGCGATTTGGTTGCTCGCCGCGCATCCCGATACCTTCGCCGTGCGCGTGATCGCCGACCATATCCGCGCGGCGTCGTTCATTCTGGCCGAGGGCATCCGGCCGGGCAATGTCGACCAGCCCTACGTCGCGCGCCGGCTGATCCGGCGGGCCATTCGCTATGGCCACGCGATCGGCATCGCCGGGCAGTTTCTGGCCCGCGTGGCCGAGGTTACCCTGCCGACGCTGTCGAGCGCCTATCCCGAGCTGGAGCAGCGGCGTGACCAGATCTGCGCTGCGCTGGATGAGGAGGAGGTGCGCTTCAAGCGCACGCTCAGCCGCGGCGAGGCCGAGTTCGAGAAGGCGGTCGGGGCATCCGCCGCGCGTGGCGAGGCCACCGTGCCTGGCGAGGTGGTGTTCCATCTGTACGACACCTACGGCTTTCCGGCCGAGCTGACCGAGGAGCTGGCCGCTCAGCGCGGCTTGACGGCGGACATGGAGGGTTTTCGCGCGGCGTTCGCCGCGCACCAAGAGCGCTCGCGCAAGAGCGCGGCCAGGCATTTCGGCGGCGGCCTGGCCTAGCGCGTTCCCGCCACGCCTGGCTGCACACTACCACGCGCCTGCTGCACGAAGCGCTGCG
>DATFXE010000038.1:0-4669 GCA_035258585.1 Roseiflexaceae bacterium
GGGTCATCGATGCCGGTTTCGTGTGAAAACACCAACAGATCCGATCAGGCGAGGCGATCCGAATTATCCACCATACCCGATAGAACCACCCGGTGTTTGAGATCGCAACCGTCATGCGTGAGGCGGCGCCGGCCTAGCGCACGATCGGGGCAGCGGTGGTCGTGATTTGGGCCATCGCATGTACTAAAGGGATACAAGAGCGCCGTTCGCAAGTCGCGAGCGGCGTTCGTTTTTGTGATGCCGCCGGCCGAATGGCCAGGCGGCGGTGCCCAGCTTCGTTTCTTCGGCCGGAAGCCAGGCTCGGATAATGGTTTTGGAATAAATACAAAGAAAAACCAGGTAAATATTGTAATTATTTTGCATTTATGGTATAATGCGGAATATATATTGACAAATAGGAGTATCATGTGGTAAAAGATTCACAACTAGAAGTGCTCGACGATCTCGACACAGCCATCCTGCGGGAGCTGCAAATCGATGGCCGGATCAGCAATGTGGATCTGGCTCGCCGCGTCAACCTCTCGCCGCCGGCGACCCATGCGCGAGTGAAACGGTTGGAGCAGGAAGGCTACATTCGCGCGTATGCAGTGGTGCTGGATCGGGAAAAAGCCGGGTTTGATCTGCTCTGCTTCATCCATATCAGCATGCAGCTCCACCAGATCGAGCAGGTCGAGCGCTTCCGCGAGGCGATTCGCCTCATGCCCGAGGTTCTGGAGTGCCACCATCTGACCGGCGAGTATGACTACCTGTTGAAAGTCGCTGTTCGCAATCGCAAAGATCTCGAACGCTTCGTGGTTGGCCAGCTGACGCCGATGCCTGGAGTTGCCCGTATTCATACCAGTCTGGTCTTTACGGAAGTCAAAGCGACCACCGCGCTACCTCTGGAGTAAGGCTTGCCGCCCTCCCGGAGGCAGCGCTATCGGGAGGGACACCATGCAGACCTATCGGCTTGCCGTGATCGGCTTTGGTGCCGTGGGCCAGGGGTTGGCCCAGATCCTCCGCGAGCAAGGCGACGAGCTCGCGCGGCGCTTCGGCGCGCGCTTCCAGATCGTCGCGATCTGCGACCCGCGTGTGGGCAGCATCTACGATCCGGCCGGCCTGCGCCCGGCCGAGCTGCTCGGCGCGATCCGCGCCGACGGCAACCTGAGCCGGGTTGCGGCGCCCGCGCGCCATTGGGATGCCGAGAGCACGATCGCCGAGAGCAACGCCGATGTCATCGCCGAGCTGAGCTATACCGACCTGCGAAGTGGCGAGCCGGCGCTCAGCTACATGCGGCTGGCGCTGAATCTGGGCAAGCATGTCGTCACCACCAACAAAGGCCCGATCGCGCTGCACTACTTCGAGCTCAGCGCGCTGGCGCGCGCCCACGGCGTTGAGATCGGCGCGGAGGGCACGGTGATGAGTGGAACCCCCACCTTGCGCTTCGGCCAGGAGCTGCTGGCTGCCGCCGGCGTACAGCGCATCCAGGGCATCCTCAACGGCACGACCAACTATATGCTGGCGCGCATGGAGGCCGGGGCGACCTATGCCGAGGCACTGGCCGATGCTCAGGCGTGCGGCTACGCCGAGGCCGATCCAGAAGGCGATGTTGAGGGGCGCGACACAGCCGGCAAGCTGGTGATCCTGGCTAATTTGCTGATGGATATCCCTTTGACGCTGCGCGACGTTGACTGCCAGGGTATGACACACCTGTCAGCGGAAGATATCGCTGCGGCGCGGGCGGATGGCCAGCGCTGGAAGCTGCTCGGCTGCGTCGAGGCGCGCGACCGGCAAATCAGCGCCAGCGTGCGCCCGTCGCGCCTGCCGCTGGAGCATCCACTGGCCGCGGTTGGCGGAGCGACCAACGCCATTACGTTCACCACCGGCCTGCTGGGCGATGTGACGCTGATTGGCCCCGGCGCGGGGCGCCTGGAAACGGGCTACGCGTTGATCTGCGATCTGCTGGCGATCCACCGGAAGGCTGATCGCCAGTAACCGACTGGCGGCCGGCGGCTCCTGCCTGCAATCCCCGGCTGCTGGCTATTCAAGGAGTTTGATGATGGATATGCTGCTCAACGGCGAGTGGGTCGATCTTCCACGGCGGATGGAGGTGCGCGATCCGCAGGACGGATGCCTGATCGACACAGTGCCGCACTCTGGCGCCGAGGAGATGCGCGCGGCGATCGATGCCGCCGAGTGTGGCGCCGAGCGCGCGCGGCAGATGCCCACCCATCAGCGCATAGCGATCTTGCAGCGCGCCGCCGACACGGTCGCGGCGCGGCACGAGGAGTTCGCCCGCACGATCGCCCGCGAAGGCGTCAAGACGATCCGCGAGGCGCGCAAGGAAGTGACCCGCTGTATCGGGACCCTGAATCTCAGCGCCGAGGAGGCTCGGCGTATCTGTGGCGCGACCATCCCCTTCGACCAACAGCCGGGCAGCGAGGGGCGCGTGGGCTATTACACGCGCGAGCCCCTCGGCGTCGTCGGCGCGATCACGCCCTTCAACGATCCGCTCAACCTGGTGGCCCACAAAATTGGCCCGGCGCTCGCCGCTGGGAACGCGCTGATCGTCAAGCCGCACGAGGCGACACCGCTGAGCGCGCTCATGCTGGGGCGAGCGATCTGTGATGCCGGGCTGCCCGCCGGCGTGTTGCAGGTGATCACCGGGCCGGGCGCTCTTGCGGGCGACGCGCTGGTGGCCGACCAGCGAGTGCGCGCGCTGTCGTTCACCGGCGGCCGCGCCACCGGCGAGGCGATCCTGCGGCGCGCCGGGCTGAAGAAAGTTAGCCTGGAGCTGGGCGGCAACTCGCCGGTGATCGTGATGCCGGACGCCGACCTGGATCTGGCGGTATCGGCCAGCGTCAGCGGCGCGTTTTGGGCCGCCGGGCAGAACTGCCTACATGTTCAGCGGCTGCTGATTCACGATGCAATCTACGCTGAGTTCGCCGCCCGCTTCGTAGGTGCGGCGGCGGCCTATCGGGTGGGCGATAAGCTCGACGAAGCGACGGATATGGGGCCGCTGATCAGCGAAGCGGCGGCGCGGCGCGTCGAGCAGCTGGTGGCCGAGGCTGTCGCGGCCGGCGCGCGGCTGCTGACAGGCGGCAAGCGCTCAGGCGCATTCTATGCCCCGACAGTGCTGGAGGATGTGCCTGATGCCTGCCAGCTCGCGCGCGATGAGGTCTTCGGCCCCCTCACGATGCTCGTCCGCTTCCGCACGCTCGACGAAGCAATTCGCCAATCCAATCGCGTAGACTACGGCCTGCATGCCGGCATCTTTACCGGCGACGTGCGGGCGGCGTTCCGCGCGGCGGCCGAGCTACGCTGCGGCGGCGTGATGGTCAATGACAGCAGCGACTACCGAATCGACGCCATGCCCTTCGGCGGCGTGAAAGGATCGGGCTTGGGGCGCGAGGGCGTGCGGTTCGCCATCCAGGAGCTAACCGAGATCAAAGTTGTGTGCTTCAATCTATGATGGAGGAGCCTTCCATGATCGATACGTTCTCCAACACCGACGTTCAGGCGCATATCGCCCGCGGCGTGGCGCTGGCCGACGCCGAGGCCGCCCAGCGCGGCAGGATGCGCGGCATGAAATTCGATACGATCGCCGTGCACGGCCTCTACAGCATGGAAGCGGCGCTGGCGAACCAGGGCAGCATTATTGAGCCGGCCTTTCTCAGCTCGGCCCAGCACTTCGAGAACAGCGATCATATGGCAGCGGCGCTCTCCTACCAGATGCCTGCCTGGGCCTACAGCCGGATTGCGAACCCGACGCTGCACTACCTTGAAGCGACGCTGGCGATGCTCGAGAGCTATGGGTTTGGCGGCGACGCCAGCGCATGCGTGACCGGGTCGGGCATGGCCGCGATCTTCATGGCGACGAACCCGTTCCTAGCGCACGAGCGGTGTGCCGGCGCAGATGGCGGGCATCGTTCCGGGGTGCGTATGAATATTGTGGCAAGCGCGAAATGTTATGGCGGCACGTTTATGCTCTTCAGCCAGCGCTACGCCGCCGAGCGGGGCGTCGAGGTGCGCTGGGTGCGCGACCCGCTGAACCTGGAAGAGTGGGCCAGCAAGATCGACGGCGACACACGCTTCGTCTACGGCGAGATGCCAAGTAACCCCAGCTTGGCGCTTTTTGACATTGCCGCATTGGCCGATCTTGCCCACCAGCACGGTCTGCCGCTGATTGTCGATGCGACCGTGGCGACGCCGGCGCTGCTGCGCCCGCTCTGTTATGGCGCAGATATTGTGGTGCATTCGGTGAGTAAAAGCATGGCATCGAGTGGCTTCGCGATCGCTGGGGCGTTGATAGCGCGCCACTACATCCCCAGCCGGGTCGGGCCGGATGAGCTGCGGGCGGACTTCGCGACCTACGTGAAGTTGTTGCCCTTTCGCGATCACGGCCCGGCGCTCAGCCCGTTCAACGCCCTGATGGCGCTGAACGACCTGCGCACGCTGCGTGGGAAGATGGATCAGGCAAGTCAGAGCGCGCTGCAGGTCGCGCGGTTCCTGGAGCAGCAGAAGCAGGTCGAGCAGGTCGACTACCCTGGCCTGCCTGCGTCGCCATCATACGATCTGGCGACGCGCTATCTGCGCTTGGCCGACGGCGCTGACGCTGCGGGGAGGCCAGCCAATCGCTTCGGCCCGCTGTTGAGCTTCACCGTGCGGGGTGGCGCGGCGGCGGCGCGCG
>DATFXE010000039.1:0-5214 GCA_035258585.1 Roseiflexaceae bacterium
GTGTCGGCGCATAGGCACGGCTTCACAGCAGCTTTACGTCGGATAGATGGTGCGGCCTATCTGGGCTGGCTGCTCCGCAATAAGCACGTGGATTGAACCAAGCCAGGCACTCAACACGATCGCGACACTTCTCGAGGTCGACGAGAGCCGCAATGCGGCTGGCCAGGATGTCCGCTGCCTGACCACCCCGTGGTGGCAGCTCCGCTATGCGCACACAGTTGCTATTCGCTCGGCGCTCGCTGAGAACTATGCGCCCGCCACGGCCAATAAGCTGCTCGCGGCCTTGGGGAATATGGTCGACCGCGCCGAGGCGATCGTCCGCGCACGCGCGGCCGGCCTGCGTCATGAGCACAGCACCTGAGCGTCCAAGGATCTGGCAGGGCATCAATGTTATGCTGTATCTGTGCCACCCAGTGAATCTGCGCCCGGGCCTTCGAGCGGCTGTGCGCCATCATCCTGGTGCCGTGGGAGCGGGATAAGCATCGGCACGCGCCGCTGATAGGCCTGGTACGCTGTGCCGAACGTCCGTAGCAGATCACGCTCCTCGTAACGCAGGCCGATGAGGATGTAGGCGGTCATGCCCAGCGCAAACAGCAGGTGGCCGAGAGTCATACGCGGCGTGGCCCAGAAGGCAATCAGGAAGCCGAGCATCAGCGGATGGCGCACCACCCCGTACAGCGCGGACGTCTTGAATGCTGGTGGCGAGGGCCGAGTTCCATGAAGGTGCGTGTACAGCTGGCGCAGCCCCATCAGGTCAAAGTGGTCGATCGCGAACGTGGATACGACCACAAGGAGCCAGCCGAGCCAGAACAGGCTCCAGAGCAGCTGGTGGCCGAGCAGCTGCTCAACGTGCCACACGACTCCTGGCAACGGCCGCCACTGCCAGAACAACAGCAAGAGCGCCAGGCTCGCCAGCAAGACATAGGTGCTACGCTCGATCGGCTCTGGCACGCTGCGGAGCCACCAGCGCTTGAAGCCTGCTCGCGCCATTATGCTGTGCTGCATGCCGAACAGGCTGATCAGGCCAAGATCGACGATCAAGGCCTGGAACGGCGGCATGGCGCCAGCTCTCAGTGCCGACGGCGTGAGATCGCCGGTGAACGCGACCCCCCAGAGGAAGGCGATAAGAAAGACAAGATAACAGATGACGCCGTAGACGACGAAGAGGCGCTTGTTCATTGGAGACTATCCTTTCGGCCGGCGTTCGCCAGCACTTTGAGCCGCTCTCATTTCGATGCGAGTATACCCATGCGGCATTCTCCGCTCGCTCCCGCATCATTCCCCATGCATTCCTCGGATTCCGATCCGCTTAAAATCGGATAAAATGAGCGCAGCGCTTCACCTACAATCAGGTGAGCATTCCTGTTTCGCTCCTGGCTAAGATGCGGCAAACAGAGGTCGATCGACTCGTGATCTGGAGGTGGCATGCTGCGCTTGTTCCTCTTCGGCGCGCCCCGCTTTGAACAAGACGGCCAAGCAGTTCCACTGCGCCGTTCCAAGTCGCTCGCCCTGCTTGCCTATCTGGCGATGACGCGGCAGCCCCAGAAGCGCGAAGCGCTGCTCGCGCTGCTCTGGCCGGAGTTCGACACGGCCGATGCGCGCAACAACTTGCGCCGCGAGCTGTCGCTGCTCAAGACGACGCTGCATGAGGAAGTCCTCGTCGCGGATCGCGTGCAGGTTGCCCGCAACGCCCAGGTCGCGCTCTGGCTGGATGTGGCGGTGTTTCAGGAGCAGATCGCCGCCAGCCAGCAGCACGGCCACCCACCCGGCGAAGCTTGCTCGATCTGTGTCGATGCGCTGACGACCGCGGCACGTCTCTATAGCGATGACTTCATGGCGGGCTTCAGCTTGCCCGACAATCCGGCCTTCGACGAATGGCAGTTCTATCAGCGCGCGCAGCTATGCCAACAACTGCTCGAGTCGTTGCAGGCGCTGGTCGGCTGGCATCGCCAACGCGGGGAGTATAGCGCGGCGCTTCTGTTCGCGCTCCGGCGGCTGGCGCTCGATCCGCTGCATGAGCCAGCACAGCGGGAGCTGATGCGCCTCTACGCCTGGGCGGGCCAGCCAGCTGCCGCTCTACGTCAGTACGAGGAATGCGTGCGCATCCTCGAGCATGAACTGGGCATCCAGCCAGAGGCAGAAACCACAGATCTGTTTGAGGCGATCAGATCGAAGCGGTTTCCAGCTCAGGTCGCGGCATCCACAGCCAGCGCCTCGGCCTCTTCCAGCACGCCTCGGCGTGACCAGATCGCCCTTACACGTTCACCCGCACCACTCCGCCCGCAAACCCACTACATAGCCAGCGGCGAGGTGCATATCGCCTACCAGGTCATTGGCGCAGGGCCTGTCGACATCGTCATTGTCGGCGGTTTCGTCTCGCATCTGGAGCAAATCTGGGAAGAGCCGGGCCTGGTGGAGTTTCTCCGGCGTCTATCGGCCGCGGCACGGGTCATCTTGTTCGACAAGCGCGGCGTGGGACTTTCAGACCGAGTGGGCTACCCGCCAACGCTCGAAGATACGATGGACGACCTGCTGGCCGTGTTGGATGCCGTCGGCGCCCGCTGTCCCGTCCTCTTTGGGGTTTCCGAGGGCGGGCCAAACAGCATCCTCTTCGCCGCGACCTACCCGGAGCGCCTCGCGGCCCTGATCCTGTACGGCACCGCAGCCAAGTTTACTCGTGTGCCTGACTACCCCTGGGCGCTCACGGGCGAGCAGTTCGACCGCTGGCTCGAGCGGCTGGTCGCGGGCTGGGGTGGGCCGGTCGGCCTGGAATACTTTGCGCCGACGCGGACTCAGGATACAGATTTTCAGGAATGGTGGGCCAGAATGCTGCGCCTGGGGTCGAGCCCTGGGAGCGTTAAGGCCGTGCTGGGTGCCGCGCGCGACATCGATATCCGCCCGGTCGTGCCAGCTATCCGAGTGCCCACGCTGGTGCTCCATCGGACGGGTGACCGTATGATGCGGGTCGAGGGGGCGCGCTATCTCGCGCAGCGCATACCTGGCGCAACCTACGTTGAGCTTGCAGGCGACGACCACTGGTGGTGGGTCGGGGAGACCGACAGCATGTTTGCCAGGATTACCGCGTTCCTCAACGAGATCAACCACCCACCGACCGTCGCTCTATCGCCGAGAACCGATTGGGTGCTGGCCACGCTCGTGCTCGCTGAGTTCGCGAGTGAACAGCGAACGGGCGATAGCAACGGACAAGCGCTGCATGAACAGGTTCGGGCGCTTGTGCGGCGAGAAGTCGCGCACTACCGCGGGCGGGAGGTTAGCTGGAGGGGCAATCGTGTCCTAGCCGCTTTTGACGGCCCCAGCCGCGCGATTCATTGCGTCGTCGCCATCCGCGCGGCTGTGCGGGAACACAGCGTCTCTATGCGAGCGGGAGTACATACCGGCGAGTGCGTGTTCAGTGACGACGAGGTCAGTGGCGTGGCCGTCCAGATTGCGGCGGGCGTGCTGAGCAGCGCGGAGTCTGCCGAGGTGCTGGTGTCCAGCACTGTGAAGGAGCTGGTGCTGGGGTCGGGGTTCGAGTTCGAAGCGCGCGGCAGCCGCAGCATTGCGGGTACGTCGGGCGAGTGGCATCTCTTCGCCCTTCGTAGCACGTCATACAGCAATGTGCATAATTAGCATATCAGCTATCCAGCAATCTATCAGACCGTGAGCAGTCTCGCTCCATTGTTCTGCTGCCTTTCTCGACATACCATCTGGATCAGATCGCACCTGCTGCGCGTCCAGATGCTTGGAGATACCGCAGCAGCAACAGAAGGAGTTGTTATGCCACAGAGTATCGTTGTGCGGCGCCTCATGCTGGCGCTGCTCTTGGCGGCCGTGAGCTTGACCTCACTCTTCGCGGCCCATCCGACAAACGCCGCGCCGCGCCAGCGCTGCTTCTCCGAGACCGGCTTCTGCGTCTCAGGGCCAATTCTGACCTATTGGGAGCGCAACGGTGGGCTGTCGGTGTTCGGCTACCCGATCAGCGCACTCATCACCCAGACGGTTGAACAGTGGAGCGGCCCCGTCCAGTGGTTTGAGCGCGATCGGCTTGAGGATCACGGCACGAGCGGCGTGCTGGCCGGCAGGCTCGGCGCGCGCTCGCTGGAGCTCCAGGGCCGCCCTTGGGAGACGCTGCCACGCGCGAGCAGCGCCCCGCAGGGCTGCCGTCTGTTTCCTCAGACTGGGCATAGCCTGTGCGGCGTGTTTCTCAATTACTGGCAGGGCCACGGTGGCCTTGAACGCTTCGGCTACCCCGTCAGCGAGCCGAGTCAGGAAACGCTCAGCGCAGGCGACACGCTCTGGACCGGCACGGTTCAGTATTTCGAGCGCAGGCGCATGGAGTATCACGCTGAGAACGCCGGCACGCCATATGAGGTGCTGCTGGGTCTGCTGGGCCGCGATGTGCGCTCGCTCGACCTCTCGCTTGGCCTGTGCGCGGATGTGGTCGGGCCGCTGCGCAAGACGGCGCAGGCCTACGCTGGGTCGTTTAGCTGCGCCGAGCCGCTGCCACAGATCAACGTTCCAATCGCAGTGCAGCCATTCGAGCGCGGCACGATGGTGTGGGTCTCGATGATACCGACGTTCTCGCGAGGCGATTACAGCGGCGCGATCATCTACGTGATCTACTACGACAACCAGCGCAACAGCCTGGTCTGGGAAGGCTATCCCGACACCTGGCGCGAAGGCACAGCGGTGCCGAACGAGACACCGCCGGCCGGCCTCACTTCGCCGATTCGCGGGTTCGGCCAGCTGTGGTACGCCAATCAGCACGTCCGCGATACGCTCGGCTGGGGCGCCGCACCCGAGCAAGCTGACACCGGGATCATGCAGTCGTTCGCGCCAGGAAACGGGCGCTGGCTGCTCCACCGCGCGAGCAGCGACCGAGTCTATCTGCTCTACGACGATCAGCGCGTCGACGATATCGCTCGTATCCGCTGACCACCAAACTATTAGCGCCGCCACACGTATCGCTCCTGGGACCCTTGGCGAAGAGGTGGCGGCGCTGATAGCTTCGAGGCCATGACATGCCGCTACTTGGGAACGAAGTATGTGTCGACCAGTGCTTATCGCATTTATCAGGGCTAATGCAAAGTCCATAAAAGCATCCTGAGTAGGCCGATAGGCCGTATCGAAGGGTGCGATCCTGACCCGTTCGCACCCCTCGATACGCGCTCCGCGCTACTCGGGATGCTCACTCTTTCGACTTTGCATTAGCCC
>DATFXE010000040.1:0-4103 GCA_035258585.1 Roseiflexaceae bacterium
TCTCTATAGCCGGCTTCGGGAAGAGACGGGCCTCGACCCCTCCTTTCATCAGGTCGGTAGTTTGCGCCTGGCCTCGAGCAAGCAGCGCTTGGACGAGCTGCACCGCCAGGTCGCGTTTGCTAAAACGGTCGGGCTTCAGGCCGAGCTGATCGGCCCGAAAGAAGCCTGCGAGCTGTTCCCGCCCATGGTTCCCGACGGCATGGAGGGCGCGGTCTGGCTGCCGACCGACGGCCATATCGACCCAAGCGGGCTGGCTCAGGCGCTGGCGCGTGGCGCGCGCAGCCGCGGCGCGGAGCTGTATGTCGAGACCAGCGTGCAGGGTATTACCGTCGAGCGTGGGCGGGCGCGGGCTGTCGTCACCGACAAGGGTGCAATCCAGACCGAGTGTGTGGTGATCGCTGGCGGCGCGTGGTCGCCGCTGCTCGCGCGACTGGCCGGGGTGAATGTGCCCCTGATGCCCTTTGCGCACCAGTACGTCGTCACCCGGCCGATCAAAGGCGTCGGGCGCAGCCTGCCGACGATGCGCGACCCCGACAAGCTGGTCTATTTCAAGGAAGAGCTGGGCGGCTTCGTGATGGGCGGCTACGAGCGCAACCCGGTCCACTACGACTATGACCACATCCCGGCCGATTTCAACCATAAGCTGCTCGATCCCGACTGGGATCGCTTTATGAGTCTGTTCGATGCGGCGGTCGAGCGGGTGCCCTGCTTTGCCGAGGCCGAGCCGATCAGGCTGATCAATGGCTTCGAGGCTTTCACGCCCGACGGCGAGTTTATTATGGGCGAGACACCCGAGGTGCGCGGGCTGTGGGTCGCGTGCGGCTTTTGCGCCCACGGTATCGCCGGTGGCGGCGGGGTCGGCCGGGTTATGGCCGAATGGATCGTCGAAGGCCAGCCGTTCGTCGACATGGCCAAGATGGATGTGCGCCGCTTCGCGCCGCAGTACCGCAGCAAGCCGCTCACGCTGGCGCAAACACACGAAGTCTATGCTACCTACTATGATATTCACCTGCCGATGGAGGAGCGCGCGGCCGTTCGCGAGCTGCGGCTGAGTCCATTGTATGGGCGCCTCAAGGAGCTGGGCGCGACCTTTGGCGAGAAGGCCGGCTGGGAGCGGCCGAACTCTTTCGCGAGTGTGGCCGAGGAGCACCGCGCTACCCGCGAGCGCGCCGGCCTGTTCGATTTCACCTCGTTCAGCAAGATCCAGGTCCAGGGTCCGGGCGCGCTGGCTTTTCTTCAGCGCATCACGGCCAACGAGATGGACAAGCCTATCGGCAGCATCACCTACACCCAGATGCTGAACGCGCGCGGCGGGATCGAATGCGATCTCACGGTGACTCGTCTGGCGCCGGATCGCTTCTACATCATCACCGGCACCGCCTTCGGACCGCACGATCTGGCGCACATGCGCCACCACGCACCTGATCCTGGCCTAAGCGGGGACGAAGGCAATGGCTCGGTCTACCTGGACGACGTTACTTCCAGCCGCGCGGTGATCGGGCTGTGGGGCCCGCGCGCGCGTGATATCCTCCAGTCGGTGACGCCCGACGATGTCTCGAACGACGCCGCGCCATATTTGAGCGCCCGCAACATTACCGTCGGCCGGGCGCCCGTGCTGGCCCTGCGCGTGACCTATGTGGGCGAGCTGGGCTGGGAGCTGCATGTCCCGACCGAGTACGGGGTGCATGTGTGGGACACACTCTGGTCGGCCGGCCAGCCATTTGGGATAGCGGCATGCGGCTACCACTGTGTCGATACGCTGCGCTTCGAGAAGGGTTATCGTTACTGGAGCGCCGAGCTGACGCCCGAATATACGCCATACGAGGCCGGCCTTGGTTTCTGCGTGAAGCTGGACAAAGGCGATTTCATCGGCCGCGATGCGCTTATCGCTCAGAGGCAGCGCGGAGTAAGCCGCAAGCTGTGTTGCCTGGTGCTCGATGAGGGCGCGCCGATCGTCTGGGGCCGCGAGCCGATCCTGGCGGGCGATAGTGCGATCGGCCGCGTAACGGGCGGCAATATTGGGCATACCATCGGCCGCACGATCGCCTATGGCTACCTGCCGATCGAGTGCGCTGTCATCGGCGCGCGCTATGTCGTCGAGATCGCCGGCGCGAGCTGGGGCGCCAGTGTGGCGGCTGAACCGCTCTGGGATCCCAAGAACGAGCGAATCAAGGCATAATCATTAGCTTGGGACTATCCTTCCGATGCCAAGAACGTTTGTGCCATCACACCCAGCATCTTTTACCTTACCAGACCGTTATCCGTAATAACAGGACTTACGCGGTTGTCCATTGTGGGGAGGTTTGGAGGGCTCGGCCTCCCCAAACCCCTCCACCGCGTAGATCCTGTAATAATAGGACTTACGCGATCGCGTTTTTCAAACGAGGCGTTCATGGCAACGATACTTGTTGTCGACGATTACACCACCAGCCAGCGGTTGCTGAGTTTTATTCTGCGCCAGAACAACCACACGGTCGTGACAGCCATGCATGGGCTAGGCGCGTTGGAGCAGCTCGAGAAAATATCGGTTGAACTGGTGATTACCGATCTGCGCATGCCCGAGATGGATGGTCTGGCGCTGCTCCACGCGCTGCGTGCCGATCGGCGATATCAAAACATACCTGTGATCATTCTTACCGGTAGCGCCTACGAACAGGATAATGCGCGTGCCAAAGCGGCCGGCGCGACCTCATTTTTGACCAAGCCAGTCGAGTCTGAGGAGCTGATCGCAATGGTGAATCGCCTGCTGGGCCAATCTGAGGCGAGCGAGCCGCTTTCTTCGTTATTGCGTTGAGCCACAGAGATCACAGAGGGCAAAGAGAAAGGATATTCTTCCAGAGTGATCTCTGTGTCCTCTGTGGCTCGAGTGGTGTGTAACCCGCTGGGATGAAGCGGCGTCGTCAGCGCTTAGACAATTGGCGCAGTCGAAGCGTGTTCCCAGACGCTGGTCTGCCAGTCGTCGGTCGCGCCATCTTGCGGCAACCAGTCCGGCAGGGCGACGAGCAAGTACTCGGCCAGAGCGTTGACGTACGGCTCATATTTCGCGCGCACGTCGGTGAGTTTCTGTTCGGCGGCCGGGCCTTCGCGTAGCGGAAGACCGGCCTCGGCCAGCATCTCACGCAGCCGTGCGAGATCTGCGGCGGGCAGGCGGTTGTGGCTGGGCGGGTGGGGCGGCGTGCCGAAGACCTGCGAAAGATCGACTGCGGCGTGGCGGGCCATGGCGAAGGCCAGCCGCGCCGGACGCGTGGGAACACCCTCCACACCCGCGAGCACCAGCGCGCAGACGTCCAGGAGCATCGTGAGCGCGGCGAGCCACGACTCGCGATCGTGCTGGGATCGATAATAGGCCAGCACTGGGTACGAGAGATGACTTTCCAGCAGCTCCGACGACCAGCGCTCCCAATCGTGTAGAAAAGAGATCAGCGCGTCGGCGCTGTTGTCCTCACTGGAGCGGCGCAGCAGCTCTCCGGCGCTCGGTGGCGAGCCAGCCCGCGCGTCGAGCAGCGAGATGTTGGTCTCGCGGCGCGAGAAAGCTTGATAGATCACGGGTAAATAGCCGATCACCAAAGCCAGGAAGGCGATCCCGGTGCCTGCCTCGGCCGCCGTCAGCGCGCGCCCGAGTGTCGACCGCGGTGTCATGTCGCCGATGCCAAGCGTAAAGAGTGTGCTGCCGCTCAGGTAGAAGGCTGCGCCGAAGCCCGCCTCTGGACCGTCGGGGCCATTCAGCTTCGAGCCAAAACCCCAATGTATCATAGCGAAGCTGAGCGTCAGGGTAGTAGCCCATACGCCAATCAGCAGAATCAGCGAAAGCGGGCCATACCAGCTGAGGAAGTTTTCGCGCCGATCGTCGTGGTGCATCCGCCGGGCCAGGGCCGACCAGAACTGCCAAGTGATCGTATAGAATAGGCGTGTCAGCCGGATACGACGGCGGACACGCCGCGGCAGCACCATTGTCTCGAACACATCCCAGAGGATGATCAGCAGTAGCACAATTCCTAAGATCCCCACAATACCTATCATCAGTTCTTCCCCTCGATCATTCGATAGCAGATAACAATATTAGGAGTTACGCAATTGCGAGGTTTGGAGGGCAAAGCCCGCCA
>DATFXE010000041.1:0-6905 GCA_035258585.1 Roseiflexaceae bacterium
CCGCCACACCGTTCAACTCGGCTCCAACCTCGACGATCTCACCCGCCTGGCGCCGCAGTTTGCCACGCCGCCAATGCTTATCCTTATAGCGCTGAATCTGCCGCTGAAGGTTATCATGGACCGTATCGATCGCCGAATTCAAATCGGAGGCGTACTGTTCGGCCCGCAGAATGATTCCATGATCGCCCACCAGCGTCACCTGGGCACGGTGCATATTGCCTTGACTGCGGCGCTGCTCCTCGCCGACCTCGACTGTCACTTTGCTAATCTGATCGAGATAGCGCTCCAGCTTGCCAATCTTCTCCTTGATGTAATCCTGTTGGCGCTGTGTGATTTTGCCATTGCGGCTCTTGACAATGAACTCCATGGTTCCGTCCCTCCCCGCCGGCCGGCGAGCGCCGGCCGGCTGCTAGGCGGCGCGGCCATGCTGCACCGGATTGCCGCGCCGAATGCACGAAGCCCCCGATCGCACGGGGCGACCAGGGGCTCCACCGGATAACTAGCGCTCGGATACACGGATCGGATCGCCGTAACCACGATCTTTGCAAACGACATGTGTCATTCGTTCGCCTCTCCCTAGCCGCGGGCCGGTTCGCTGCAAAACCAGGCGCCGTGGTGGTCGTTCATGGTTCGATGCTTATGTATTATTGTACTATGTCGAAGAGGGACATGCAAGCGAGAGTTACGAGATAAAAGTAGGAGTTACGCGGTTGGGAGGTTTGGAGGGCTTTGCCCTCCAAAGAACCCCTTTCTTTTTCCACCCACCTGTGGCGGCAATGCCGCCACACGTGGGTGGAAAAAGAAGGTTCTCGGGGCCTGCGGCCCCCGCTAAAACGCCAACTGCGTAAGTCCTAAAAAGTTAAGAGTTAAGAATTGTTGTATCGGTAGCTCGTAACTTTCAACTCTCGACTCTCGACTCTTACCTCGCTTCGGGCAGCTTGTAATCCTTGAACCGTTCGCGCAGCACTTTCTTGTCGAACTTGCCGACGCTGGTCTTGGGCACGCTCTCGATGAAGATCACTTCGTCAGGCAGCTGCCACTTCGCTACACGGCGGCTCAGAAATTCCAGGATTTCGCCCGGCGACAGGCTGTCCTTCGCTTCGGGGCGCGGCACTACGCAGGCGAGCGGGCGCTCTTGCCAGCGCGGGTGTGGAACGGCGATCACCGCCGCCTCCAGAACTTTGGGATGGCCCATAATCTCATTTTCTAGGTCGACTGTCGAGATCCACTCGCCGCCGCTCTTGATCAGATCCTTGGTGCGATCGACGATCTGAATGTAGCCTTCGGCATCGATTGTCGCGACGTCGCCGGTGCGAAACCAGCCATCCTGGAACGACTCGGCGCCGCGCTCGTCGTGGTAATAGCCGCTGATGACCCATGGCCCGCGCACCTGGAGCTCGCCAAAGCTCTGGCCATCCCACGGCAGCTCGCGCCCGTGGATATCGACAACGCGCGCCTCGATCCCTGGCACCGGCGGGCCTTGCTTGGCACGCACTTTGAAGCGCTCGGCCGCCGGCCAGTCGAGCATGTGGCTTTTCAGGTTCGAGACGGTGCCGACCGGGGACATCTCGGTCATGCCCCAGGCATGCAGGATCCGGGCGTCGAACTGTGTTTCGTAGCGTTCGATCATGCTTTGCGGCGCGGCCGAGCCGCCCACAGGCATGGCCCGGATGCTCGAAATATCATATGGCTGCTGCTCCAGCACCTGCAGCAGGCCCAGCCAGATCGTCGGCACGCCGGCAGGAACCGTCACACGCTCCTGCTGGATCAGCTCGGCCAGGCTCTTGCCGTCTAGGAATTGGCCGGGGAATACCTGCGCGGCGCCGGCCATCGTGGCGGCGTACGGCAGACCCCAGGCGTTGGCGTGGAACATCGGCACCACCGGCATGACTGTATCGCGCTCGGACACGGCGATCGAGTCGGCGGTACACACCATCATCGAATGCAAGAACATGCCGCGGTGGCTATACACCGCACCCTTGGGGTTGCCGGTGGTGCCCGAGGTATAGCACATGGCGCAGGCGCTGTTCTCATCCAGCTGCGGCCAGTCGTAGTCGGGCGAAGCGCTGGCCAGCAACTGCTCGTAGCTGATCGCATGCGGCAGGCTCGTCTCGGGCAGCGGGCCGTCGGCCATCACCACGTAGTGGCGCACGGTCGTGAGCTGTGGAGCGAGCTTCTCGACCGCCGGAAGCAGTGAGGCATCCACAAACACCACTTCGTCCTCGGCGTGGTTGGCGATATAGGCCACCTGATCGGGGAACAGCCGGATATTCAGCGTATGCAGCACGCGGCCCGAGCATGGCGCGGCGAAGTAGATCTCCAGATGGCGGTAGGTGTTCCAGGCGAAGGTCGCCACCCGGCCGTCAGGGCCAATATCGAGACGATCGAGGGCGTTGGCAAGCTGTGCGGCGCGCCCGGCCATCTCGGCGTAGGTGTAGCGATGCATGCCGGTGGGAGTCCTGGTGGCGATCTGTTTGCGCGGCGCCAGCCGCCGCGCGCGCTCGAGGATGTGGGTCAGTGTTAGCGGATAATCCATGATCAGACCTTGCATAACATCCTCCTTTGTTCAACCTGTTTTCACCCCATCGTTATTGTCCGCTGCATTGTGAGTTAAACGTATTTCGTAGATACTGCTGGCTTACTCAGATGGGAGGTTTGGAGGGCGAAGCCCTCCAAGATGCATTTGGTTTTGCACCTGGTTCGGGCGGCTTTGCCACCCGAAGCAGGCGCAAAAAAGAAACGTCTCGGGGGCCTGCGGCCCCCGCACCCCCAGCTGGCGAGTTTGCCAGCAGTATCTTCGTAGTGCGTAGTGCGCGCTCGCGCCACTACGCACTACGCGGTTTAGTTCTTTATGCAGCACTCAGTAATGTGCGCTCCAGCAGCTTCACGCCGGCGTAGATCGCGTCGATATGGGGTGTTGGTGTCGCCGTGAGCCGGCCGAGCTCGGCCACCGCCCCTAATAGCGCGTCGATCTCGGTTGGCCGGCCAGCCTCGATATCTTGCAACATCGAGGTTTTATGCTCGCCCACCTGCTCGGCGCCGGCGATCCGCTGATCGACGCTGAGTGCGAACTCAACGCCTAGCCGCTCAGCCACCGCCTGAGCTTCGAGCATCATAGCGCGCGCCAGGGCGCGCGAGGGCGGGTAGCGACAGATGTCGGCCAGGGTCGCGCGCGTGATCGCGCTGATCGGGTTAAATGCCAGGTTGCCCCACAGCTTGAGCCAGATCTCCGAGCGGATGCGCGACCGAATCGGCGCTTTCATGCCGGCCTGGTTGAATACCTGCGCCAGCTGCTGGATGCGCTCGGTCTTCGCGCCATCGAGCTCGCCCAGGCTGAAGCGGTTGCCCTCGATCTGCCGCACGACGCCCGGCCCGGCTAGCTCGGCCGCCGGGTAGACCACGCAGCCGATCACGCGCTCAGTCTCAATGTGTGCCTCGATCACGCCGTCCGGGTCGACCGACTCGATCCTGCGGCCCTCATAGGGACCGCCATGCTTGTGGAAATACCACCAGGGGATGCCATTCTGCGCTGGAAGGACAATCGTTTCTGGGCCGAACAGCGCGCGTAGCACCGGCGCGATCGACGGCAGGCTGTGGGCTTTGACCGCCACAATCACCACATCCTGAGGGCCTGCCATGCTCGTTTCGCTGGTCGCCAGCGCCGGCCGGATCGTCTCGATGGTGCCATCATCGCTCTGGAGGGTCAGGCCGCGCTCCTGGATCGCCTGGAGATGCGCCCCGCGCGCGATTAGGGTGATGTGCTGGCCCGCCAGCGCCAGCCGCGCGCCCATATAGCCGCCGATCGCGCCGGCGCCGACGATGCAGATGCGCATGTGATCGCTCCGAATTGCAGATTGCAATTTACAATTGGCTCAGGCCGAGCTGCCTGGCAAGGTTGATCCTCTGAGGCTTGCCGGTCGGGCCGCGCGGGATCTCTTCCAAAATATGGAATACGCGCGGCACTTTGAACTCGGCCAGCCGCGCGGCGCAGTGCTCGCGCAGTTCGCTCTCGCTGGCCGGCGCCTTGAGTACCACCGCGGCGTGAATGTCTTCGCCGAGTGTCTTGTGCGGCACGGCGAAGGCCAACGCCTCGGCCACAGCCGGGTGCCGCAGCAGCACGTCGTCGATCTCCAGCGGTGAAATCTTCTCACCACCGCGATTGATCAGCTCCTTCAGCCTGCCTGTCAGCGCCAGGTAGCCCTGATAGTCGATCGTGCCCTGGTCGCCGGTACGGAACCAGCCACCCACAAACGCGCTAGCGTTGGCCTCGGGGTTGTTTTCATAGCCATCGATCACATTCGGCCCGCGGATAACCACCTCGCCGCGCCGGCCCGGCTCCACGAACGCGCCGACCTCGTCCATGATCGCCACCTCCACCCCGACGCCATAGCCGACGGTGCCGGGCTTGTGCGGCCGGGGCGGCAGCGGGTTCGATGTCATCTGGTGGCTGGCCTCGGTCATGCCGTAGGCCTCCAGCACCGGCGCGCCAAAGGTCGCCTCGAGCCGCTCCAGCACCACCGGCGGCAGCGGCGCGCTGCTGGAGCGGATGAAGCGAAATGGGTGCGCCCGGATGACATCCAGATTGCGGTCGGCGCGCGAGAGCAGCAGCTGGTGCATCGTCGGCACGGCCGAATACCATGACGGCCGGTACGTTTCGACCCAACGCCAAAACTCCAGCGCGTTGAAGCCATCCGGGCAGATCAGCGTGCCGCCCGAGGCCAGTGTTGAGAGCATGGAGGCGACGATGCCGTGGATGTGGAACAGCGGCATGACGCACAGCGCAGTATCGTGGGGCGAGAGATCATAGGTGGCGATGATGTTGGATGCCGACGCTGCCAGGTTGCGATGGCGGATGGGCACGCGTTTTGGGCGGCTGGTGGTGCCGCTGGTATGCAGAATCATCGCCACATCGTCGGGCCGGGCTGCTTGGGCCGGGCGCGCCGGGCCAGCCGGGCGCGCGGAGCTAAAAGCCAGCGTGCCGTCGGCCTGCGGCCTGGCCGCGACGATCGCCATATCGGGGGTGGCCGCCGCGTGGGCCAGCGGCATGGTATCGGGCAGCGTGATCAGCGCTCTGGCATGAATATCGTCGTAGTAGAAGGCGAACTCCTCCTGCTTGTACTTCGGGTTGAGCGGCGCGGCGGTGCCGCACAGCGCGGCCGCGAAGAACGCCAGGATGCCCTCGGGGCCATTGCCCATGGCTATCGCGATCCGGTCGCCCCGCCCCAGCCCGAGGCTGTTCAACTGCGCGGCTAGCTCGGCGACATTCGCGCGCAGCTGGCGGTAGGTCAGCGCCGGCCGGCCGGGCGCCAGCAGCGCCGCATGCTCGTCGGCGCCGGCCAGCAGGTCGAGCAGGGTCCTATCGACGGGTGAGGTGGACATTGTGTGCTCCTGTGAAAAACCGCCCCGAGCTTACCCGATCATCATGTTCGCGATCTCGGCGATCTTATCGGCGTACGTGGTGCCAGGGACAGCCCAGCGGCCGTTCAGGCCGCGCCAAGTGGGCGCTACACCGCGAAAATTGGCTGGAAGCGGGCGGTAGCTCATCGCCCGGGCGATCATCGCGCGCTGAACGTCATTCGCCTGATCGTCACGCACAGCGTATGCCAGCAGCCGCCCGGCGTGCGCGGGGATCGAGTCATCCTTCCAGCTGGGAAATGAGACACCCTCGGCCCATGTGCTTTCGCGCAGCGCCCAGGCACTGCTGCCCGGCTGAGTTGGACTGGTGCGCCCAGTGACGCCAATGCCGGCCGGGTTACGCCGCGGCCGCTGCGACCACCACGAGGTCAGGCAGCCAGTCTCATGGATCATCTGCGCCAGCAGCATGACCGGGTCCATCCCGACTGAGCCACACACCGAAAAGTAGGCTGGGACGATCCCATTTCTAATGTCAGTTTCATTATACTCGCCATGCGGGCGAGAGAGAAGAAACTGGCTGCACTGATCGGGCGTCCCCTGGATGCTGTTCGATAAAATCGGGCTATCGGCTGAAAATCCCATGACCCTTCCTCCTGTTTTCGCTCGATGTACGATCCGCGATCATACACTGCTGCTACATCCTGCCAAACTTACACGACTTGCGCGGTCGCCTACTCAGTGGGAGGCTTGGAGGGCTTTCGCCCTCCAAGATCTTTTCTTATTGGCCGCTGTCGGCCATGAATGTGGCCGACAGCGGCCAATAAGAGGTTTTTTCGAGGGCGGCTGCGCCGCCCCCGAACCCCACTGCGTAAGCCGTGTTAAACTTAAAGGTAAACGCCATAGAAGCCGTTTTTCGCACAGGGAATCGCGCTCGCCACGTTCAATCATTTTGCAAACTGCTGTAGATAGAGCTCCTTCAGCTCGACATAGCTTTGAGCATTGCGTCGGATGCGTGCTAGCTGGTCCTCGCGCAGGGGCTTGACCCGCCCGGGAATGCCCATGACGACTGAGTTCGGCGGCACCTCCATGCCCTCCGTCACCAGCGCACGCGCCGCGATCAGGCAGCCGCGGCCTATCCGCGCATGGTTGAGGATCACCGCGCCCATACCGATTAGCACCTCATCGGCCACGCTGCAGCCATGCACGATCGCGCCATGCCCAATGGTCACGCCGTCGCCAATCGTCAGGAAAGCGTCGGGGTCGGCATGGAGCACGCTTCCATCCTGGATATTCGTGCGCGCCCCGATCGCGATAACGCCCTTGTCGCCGCGGATCACGACCATCGGCCAGACGCTCGAGTCGGCGCCGATGCTGACCGTGCCATGCACGTACGCATGCGGCGAGATAAAGGCGGTCGGATGGATGTCGAAGCGATCGGTCAGGTTGGGGAAGGTGTGGTCAAGCATGGGCAGCCTCCAATCGAAACTGACAAGATGACAAGATGGCAAGGTGACAAGATGTATGTTTGTCATCTTGTCATCTTGTCATCT
>DATFXE010000042.1:0-2009 GCA_035258585.1 Roseiflexaceae bacterium
GGACCGAGGCCCTGCTCGAGCGTCCAGAGCAGCGCATCGGCGACCGTGGCGTAGTGCTCGTCCTTCACGCCGTAGCCCGCGTGGCGGCGGCCGAGCGCCTCGATCACCGGCACCAGCGTCTCGATGCGCGGCAGCCCGTGCACCGCGACGCTCATCATCGCGATCAGCTTGCGGCCCTGCTCGCGCATGTCGCCCTTGAACAACGGCTTCAGCGACGGGTCGAGCTCGAATAGGCGGTTATAGAACAGCGCGGCGGCGGTGTCGGCGATCGGCAGCACCTGCGCAAACGAAGTCTGGACGAGCACGATCTGTTCGGGGGTCATGGTGTTACTCCTTATAGTGCTTTCAGTTGTGTTCGCGTCGTTCGCATGTTTGTAGGGTACAGCTTGGGCCGCCGGCGATGTTGACTTTTGTTGCCAGGTTGTTGCCAAAAAGAAGTGACGGGCGTACAATCAAGCACATGCCAACCACGCAGCCTGCCGCGCTCAACCCGGCCGCATTTACGCGCTTTGGCGATCTACTGCGCTTCTTGCGGCGCCGCGCCCAGCTGACCCAGCGCGATCTCGGTATCGCCGTGGGGTATAATTTCGCGCAGATCTGCCGGCTCGAACAGGGCCAGCGGCTTCCCTCGCGTAGTACTGTCGAGTCGGTGTTCGTGCCGGCGCTGGATCTCGAGGAAGCTCCCGAGTGGGCCGCACGCCTGATCGAGCTGGCCGAAGCCGCCCGGCAGGCCCGCCACGAGACCGCGCTGGCCGAGACGCTTAGGCATTTGCCCGAGCCGGCCGCCCCACTCACCACGCCCGCCTTCGACGACCTCAGTCCGCTCGAGGCGATTCCCGAGCCGGCGCCGAACGAAGTGCCGCGCCTGCAGTTGGTGGCGCGGCTGCACGCGCGCCTGGTCGCGGAGCGGCGTGTGGCGCTGTGCGGTATGCCAGGTATCGGCAAAACGACCTTGGCGGCGGCGCTGGCCCGTGAGTACGCCGAGACAACGCCAGTCTTCTGGCTCACATTCACCGCCGGTGTGACGACCTCGGTTGACGTGGTTGTGCGCCAGCTGGCGCGGTTTCTCCAAGATCGTGGTATGGTCCAGGTCGCACCGCTGCTGCGCGCCGGCCTGCCCGATGCTGCACTGCCGCTCGACCGGCAGGTGGCCCTGCTCGGCGCGGTTCTCAGCCACATGGCGGCCGGCAGAACAGGCCGGCGCACCACGCCGCCGCTGCTGTGCTTCGACAACGCACATCTGATTCAGGACGATCAAGAGATCGTCGGGTTTCTGCGACACCTGTCGGCCACCACCAACGCCCTGTTGTTGTTGACCAGTCGTGAGACTCTGCACGTATTGCCGGGGTGCCCGCAGGTGCGCCTGGGCGGGCTGGAGCGCGATGAGGGGCTGGCGCTGATCGCGAGCCTGACTGGCCACGCCGTAGTGCCAGCCTGGGCCTCGAATCTGCTGGAGAAGACCAGCGGCAGCCCAATCCTATTGCAATTAGCCGTCGCAGAGCTGCTGGAAGCGCGAATCGCGCCCTCCGATTTCATCGCCCAATTGGCCGGCCAGCCGCAGATCGCCTCATACCTGCTGGAGACGGTACGGCGGCATATAAGCCCAGCGGCCTGGGGCCTGCTGACGCTGATCGCGGTGTTTCGCCAGCCGATCGATCTGCATGCCCCGGCGCTGATCGAGCTGATTCAGGAGGCCGATGGCGCCGAGGCGCTGCCTGCTGCGCTGGACGAACTCAGCCTGCGGCACTTGATCGACCATCCCGCGCGCGCGCGGCTCCACCCGCTCGTGCGCGACTATGCATACAGCGCTTTGCTGACATTGCCCGTCCATCGCCGCCAGTTGCACCGGATCGCTGCCGAGTGGTCGGAACAGGGGCTGGATGATGCAGTCGAAGCAAGCTATCACTATTGCCATGCCGGCGATCTTGCCGATGCCGTTGCTACACTCGAGGATCACGTTGAGCAGATCGGCCGGCGCGGTCAGGTGTTTGCGGCGGCGGATATGGCGG
>DATFXE010000043.1:0-2261 GCA_035258585.1 Roseiflexaceae bacterium
CGGTGGCATAGGAAGCTCCATACTGTGTGTAGAACAAATATACCATTAACCATTGTCCTGTCAAGCTAGGAAAGCTGGTATAATACAACACGGTATAGTTTGGGCATTTCGCTAGTAGCCACCCACTTTCTAGTACTACAATGAGATTTTACTTCCGAATGGGGGTTCGGGGCCAGAGGCCCCCGAAAAACCCTATTCGGTGGGGGTGCGAGGGCGGCAAAGCCGCCCTCGCACCCCCACCGTGGATGGAATCTGGAGGGCAAAGCCCTCCAGACCTCCTAACTCTCGTTGTAATACTAGGACATACTATCGGCGTTGCGCCTGCCAATGAGCGGCAACCAGTATGCCGGAGTGCAGATCATGTCGCCACGGCTGACGGATTGGAGCCTGGCGCTGGCGGTTGGAATCGCGTTTGGCAGCGGGATTCTCAGCTTGATCAGCGGGCGGCCCGAGGATTGGCCGATCTTCGCGCTGCACGGAATAGCTGGCCTGTGGCTGCTTCTGCTGCTGTGGGGTAAGCTGCGGCGCGTGCTGCCGCGCCTGGCCCAGATCCGGCGCTGGGATCGGGCGACGCTTTTTGGCGCTGCCTCGGCGCTGATCGTTGGGATGGTGGCAGGCTCGGGTGTCTGGTGGGTTTTCGGCGGCGACCTGTTTGTCGCCGGCCTGAATCTCATGAACTGGCATATTTTGCTCGGGCTCATGCTGACTCTGGCCGTTTCGCTGCACATGCTCCTGCGGGCGAAGCCACTGCGCCAGCGTGATCTGCGCGGCCGGCGGCAGCTGCTGCGATTCGGCTTATTGGCACTTGGCGGCGCGGCGCTCTGGCCAGCGCAGCAGGCGGCGGAGGCGAAACTTCAGCTGCCAGGCGCGCGTAGAAGGTTTAGTGGCGCGCGCGAGGTGGGCAGCTATGCCGGGAACGCATTTCCGGCGACGAGCTGGATCGCCGATCAGCCGCGCCCGATCGATCCGGCCACCTGGCGGCTGGATGTCGGCGGCCGAGTCGCGCGTTCTCTGTCGCTCATCTATGCCGACCTGCTCGCGTGCGAGGATGAGATCGAGGCGACCCTGGACTGCACAGGCGGCTTCTACACCACCCAGCGCTGGCGTGGCGCGTTGGTCGGCCGGATACTGGATCGAGCTCGTATAGCGTCGGATGCGCACTGGGTGAGCTTCGTCGCGGTTACCGGCTATCGCTGGAGCCTTCCCGTAAATGAGGCTCGGGCGGCGCTGCTCGCCACCCATGTTGGTGCAGAACCGCTCTCGCACGGCCACGGCGCGCCCGCACGGCTGGTTGCGCCCGGCCGTCGCGGCTTCGAGTGGGTCAAATGGGTCGCACGGATCGAGGTACTCACGTCGCCCGATGCCGGGCAAGTTCTTTCGATCTATCGTAGCAGTTTCACGCCCGCCGGTCGGGGACGGGCCAGTGAGTGATAATAAGCAGTAGGATAGCGAACCCATGCCGCATATCGTGATTGCCGATGATGAAGACGATGTACGCGAGTTCTTGCTGCGGGCGGTTCGGCGCTATGCCCCGCAGGCCGAGGTTACCGCGGTCGTCAATGGCGCGGCGGCGCTCGAGATCCTACGCCAGCGTGGTTGTGATCTGCTTATCAGTGATCACCGTATGCCGGTCATGACCGGTGTGGAGCTGCTGCAAGCAGTCCGCGCATCGCAGCCGGTCTTGCCGGTGGTGATCATCTCGGCTGACACGACCGCCGAAACCGCGGCGACCGAAGCTGGCGTGACAGCTTTCTTCTACAAGCCCTTGACGGTCGCTCAGATTCGTCAGATCGTCGAGACATGGCTGCCGCCCAAGCCGTTGCTGGGCTCGCAGCCGACTGCTTCCAGCTAACACAGTACCTTATTCTTCTTCGCCGCGCGCTCTGCGGCGGGCACGCGCTTTGGCCGCGCGCAGTCGCTCGATCTGCTCTTCAGCGGGGCCGCGCCCTGTCGTCTTGTTGCGCGCATTGAGCTGCCGGTATCTGCGAGTCGGCGCGAGTTCAGCTGACAAACCAGTGGCATGCATCCAGGACGCAGCGCTGAAGTCGCTGCGCCGCAGCATCAGCCGTCGCACGCCGATATCCAGGGGCAACAGCAGCATGGCCAGCAGCAGCAAGGGCAGGGCGATCTCGCGCGAGCTATAGACCGGCGCAAGATTATGTGTGAATGCGTCGGCCGGCTGCGCCAGCTTCGCGCCGCCACTGCCGCGCGCCAGCGCCGCCAGCAATTCGGGGTTTCGCTGTCCCTGACGATATTCAGCC
>DATFXE010000044.1:0-6583 GCA_035258585.1 Roseiflexaceae bacterium
CCAGTAGTTTCGCCACCGGTCCTGCCTGGCGCCGAGCTATACTTTACACGCTACGATTGGCGCTGCGTGAAAACGAGAGACAATTTCGCGAACTCTTCGCTGCTGCACAACGTCAGGCACAGGAACTCGCGCTGCTGGACAGGGTGCGTGCGGCGCTGGCGCGCGAACTAGACCCTCAAACGATCTTCCACACGGTCCTCGAAACAATCACTAGAACGTTTGGTTACACACTCGTCAGCCTGTATTGGCGCCAGGGCGATCTGCTCGAGCTACAGCATCAGGTTGGGTACGACCATGTAATCACAACGATCTCGATCGCGCAGGGCGTCAGTGGGCAGGTTGCACGCACAGGCATGCCTGTGTTGATCGAAGTGGGAACGACCTTTTACTTCGAACTGCCAGAATGGCGCGAGCTGCCTCGCCAGGTGACAAAGTGACACGATGACAAGGTGACGGGATAAGGGTGGCTAGAATAGCTCAGCCCTTCACCCCCTCACCCTATCTGAAATTCTCACACCACCACATTCACCAGCTTGCCGGGCACGACGATCACCTTGCGCACCGGCTTACCTTCGATGAAACTGAGCACACGCTCGTTGGTGAGCGCCCATTCGCGCAGCTGCGCCTCGTCGGCCTGGGCCGGCACGTTGATCTTGCCGCGCACCTTACCGTTGACTTGCAGCACGACCTCGATCTCTTCCTGAACGAGCGCGGCCTCGTCCCACGCCGGCCAGCCGGCATCGTAGATACTGCCCTGCCCTTCAAACCAGGCGTGCAGCTCCTCGGCCAAGTGCGGCGCGAATGGTGCCAGCAGCCGCGCGTAGGTGTGCGCTAGCAGCGCGAAGACAGGGGTAACGCGACCTGCTTTGTTGCGATAATCGACCGTGTCGTTCAGCAGGCTCATGAGCGCGGCGATGGCTGTGTTGAAGCGGAAGGACTCGGTGTCCTGTGTGACCTTTTTGACCGTCTCGTTCAGCCGCCGGTACAGCTCCTTGTCCGCATCCGCGGTGAGGCTGGAGGCTAGAGGCTGGAGGCTTGTCCCGATGTGCTCAGACGGGCTAGTCTCTAGTCTCCAGCCTCTAGCCTCCCCTGCTATCGCCTGGCGGTCGGGACTGAACAGGCCGACGATCCGGTTCAGGAAGCGCTGTGCGCCAGCCACGCCCTCGTCGGTCCACTCCATGTTGTTCTCGGGCGGGGCCGCGAACAGCACCACGATCCGCGCCACATCCGATCCATACTGGCGTACGAATGGGCCGACCGGAATGCCGTTGCCGGCGCTCTTGCTCATCGTCACCGGTCCACTGACTGCTACCCAGCCATCACCCCCTTCGGCCCCGCTCTGGGCAGGTTCCTGCTCCAGCGCGTAGCTGTGCTCTTTCAGGGCAGCGCGGGCGTGCCCGATCTCCTGCGCCTCGGCCGGCAGATCGACCTTGCGCCGCAGCTCCTCCGGGAAGCGCACGATATCCGGCGCGACCGATTCGAGCGGCGTGCGAACGCGGCGCTGGACCATACCCTGGGTGAACAGCGCCCTGAACGGCTCGTCATCCGGCACCAGGCCTTCGTCGTAGAGCACCTTGGTGATGAAGCGTGCGTACAGCAGGTGCAGAATGGCGTGCTCGATTCCGCCAATGTACTGATCGACCGGCATCCAGCGCGTAGCAGCCGCCTTCGAAAAGATCTCCTCGTCATTCTGCGCGTCGGTATAGCGTAGGAAATACCACGACGAGTCGACGAAGGTGTCCATGGTGTCGGTGTCGCGCCGCGCCGGCGCGCCGGTCTCCGGGTCGGCCACGTTGACCCACTGCTCGGCGGCGGCCAGCGGCGATTTGCCCTTCGGCAGGTAGTCGTCGATCTCCGGCAGCACCACCGGCAGCTGCTCCTCGGGCACGGGCATGATCGAGCCATCCTGGCGATGGATCATTGGGATAGGCGTGCCCCAGTAGCGCTGGCGGCTGATCAGCCAGTCGCGCAGACGGTAGTTGATCGTGCCCTTGCCCTTGCCGCGCTCCTCCAGCCAGGCAATGGCGGCCTTGACGCTCTCGCCCTCGCCCTTGCCGGCCGGCACACCATTCAGCGGGCCGGAGTTGACCATCACGCCGTCGTGCGGCCAGGCCTCGGTGAGATCGTCGACATCGACGCTCTGCCCCGGCGGCTGGACCACCAGCCGGATCGGCAGGCCGAACTGTCTGGCGAACTCGAAGTCGCGCTGGTCGTGCGCCGGCACGGCCATGATCGCGCCGGTGCCATAGCCCATCAGCACATAGTCGGCGATCCAGATCGGGATCGGCTCGTCGTTGACCGGGTTGATAGCATAGGCCCCGATGAACACGCCGGTCTTCTCTTTGGTGGTGCTGGTGCGCTCGATCTCGCTCTCCAGCTTCGACTTGGCAACATAGGCCTCGACCTCGGCGCGCTTGTCCGGCGCAGTCAGCTTGGCGACCAGCGGGTGCTCGGGCGCCAGCACCATGAATGTCGCGCCCCAGAGCGTGTCGGGCCGGGTGGTGAATACCTTGATGACATCTTCGTTGGCAGGTTGCACGTTGCCACGTTGCACGTTAGGTTCATCGCCCATCGCCGCGGATTCATCGCTCCCCTCCGGCGAACGTTCCAACATTCTAACGTTCGAACCTGCAACGGGGAAGTCGACCTCGGCGCCTTCGCTCTTGCCGATCCAGTTGCGCTGCATGATCTTGACGCGCTCGGGCCAGTCGGTCAGCTTGTCCAGGTCGTTCAGCAGCCGCTCGGCGTAGGCGGTGATGCGGAAGAACCACTGCTCCAGCTCGCGCTTCTCGACCTTCGCGCCCGAGCGCCAGCTGCGGCCCTCGGCGTCGACCTGCTCGTTGGCCAGCACCGTCTGGTCGACCGGGTCCCAGTTGACCAGCGACTTGGCGCGGTAGGCCAGGCCCTTCTTATACAGCAGCTGAAACAGCCATTGGTTCCACCTATAGTAATCCGGCGCGCACGTCGTGACCTCGCGGCTCCAATCGTACATGATCCCGGCGATGGCGAGCGAGCTCTTGGACTCGGCGATATTGTTGTAGGTCCACTCGCGCGGGGGGCGCCTGTACTTGATTGCCGCGTTCTCAGCCGGCAAGCCGAAGGCATCCCAACCGAATGGGTGCAGCACGTCGTAGCCACGTATCACATAGTAGCGCGTCAGCGCGTCGCCAATCACATAATTCTTGAGATGGCCCACGTGCAGATCGCCGCTGGGGTAGGGGAACATCTCCAGAATATAGCGGTTCGGCGCGTCGTGGCGCCGCCCAGCGTTGAAGATGCCCTCGCGCTGCCAGTACTCGCGCCAGCGCGGCTCAATCGCCGGATCGAAGCGGTCGGTTCGTGGTTTCTTAGTCGTTGTTGTCATACGTCGCTCCTAGAAAAAGTTAAGAGTTGAGAGTCAAAATTGGTGATCCAACTTTTCACATTGAACTTTTCACTTTGAACTACAGGCCATAGGCCCTACGCGTCTCTTTGCGCAGCATCCACCACAGCCCGACGAACGGCAGCAATAGCGGCATGAAGAAATAACCGATGCCATAGTTCGACCAGACAGTCGCATAGGGAAACGGGCGCCAGATTACGTCGATCGTGCCGACGACCAGCACGCCGGTCAGCTCGACCAGCAGCAGGCCAAGCGTGATCCGCCACCAGCGCGGCGTGCGCTTACGCAGGCCAACGATGATAAAGATGTACAGCACGCCCACAAAGGTCGAGAGATGCGCCGGCACGTACGTCGGAACATTTTGCTTGAACAGGTACTCCCATGACGATCGGCCGAGCGCCGAGAACGCCCATAGGCCATAGAAAAAGCCAAGCACATCCGACCCGCCGCGCATGGCTTTGCGCGCTGCTGTGGGCTCAGATGACACGGGTTGTTCAACTCGAGAATGCATGATAGTGAAACGCGATCAATCTTTATCGGCGTCTTCTGACAACCGCTGGGCTACATAGATCACTCGTGCCGCATCCTTCGCCGCCGCCCCGCCGGCTACATCGTACCGCCCGACGAGCGCCAGACCCGCACAATCTAGCGCCGCCAGCACCTCGGCGTCCTCCCAGGCGCGCTCCACATGCGTCTCCTCGCCGCGCCACCAGCGCTCGATCTCGCGCACGAACCAGACGATCCGGCCGGTGGCCATGTGTTCAGACGGATCGTAGCTCAGCTTGTTATAGACCAGGCAGTCGCGCCCGTCATACGTCACGCGGTCGCGCTCATCCCATGTCGCGTACTCCGCGGCTGCGTTGAGATCGAATACCAGGTAGCCGCCGGTCGCCAGTGCCGCGGCCGCACCAGCGAAGACGCGCTCGAGATCGCTGTGGTCGATCAGATAGTTCAGGCTGTCGTAGAAGCTGCTGACTAGGTCGAATTGAGAATTGAGAATTGAGAATTGAGAAAAAGTCCGATCTCGCGGTCTGTCAATTCTCAATTTTTCATTTTCAATTTTCAATTCTCGCATGTCAGCCTGCACAAACGATATCGCAAACCCAGCATCCCGCGCCTTGCCGCGCGCGATCTCGAGCATGGCCGACGACAGATCGACACCGGCGACGTCACAGCCAGCAGCGGCGAAGATCAACGCGGCCTCACCGGTGCCGCAGGCTAGATCGAGCACGCGCGTCGGCTGCGCTCCGCGCTCCGCCAGCCAGCCCAGCGTCCATGCCGCCATCCGCGCGCTGAACTGCCCCTGCCCAATCGCATCGTAGATTGGCGCGTAAGCTTCGTAGATCGGCGCCATTTCAAGTCATCAGTAGGCAGTAGGCAGCAAGCAATTGGATATGCGCAAACTGTCGACTACTGGCTGCCAACCGCGAACTAAAAAGCCCTCGCCCCCTGCCAGGGACGAAGGCCGCGCTTCGTGGTACCACCCCGCTTCGGCGGCAAGCACTGCGCTCACCACCCTCGCTGCGCGCTGTAACGGGCGCACCCGAAGCCGACTACGTCGGAATTGCAAATTTCAAATCGTAAATGAAGCAAACTTAGCTCAATTTACAATTCACAATTTACAATTTACGAATTCCCCGGCCCGGCGCTCATCCCGGCGAGTTCGGCGCTGTCGCGGCCTCGCACCATCCGGCCGCTCTCTGTATCACGCGCTTACTACTCCAGGACATGGCCTTCTGCCGTGCAGTATAGCACAAATTAACCAAAGCAACAAAGCGATGTGCAGAGCCTTGATAACCCAATCTACCTGCCTTTGCTTATCAAATGATAGGCAAGATAGTAATCAACCAAATTCCGTGTTACTTGCGAACAATCAAGCTCTTGCCGGTCATCTGCGGCGCCACCCCGATATGCAGCATGTCCAGCAGCGTCGGGGCGACATCCGACAGCCGGCCGCCGTCGCGCAGCGTCGCGCCATCGAGCCCCACGCCCGATGCGGCGACCAGGATACACGGCACCGGGTTGGTGGTGTGGGCAGTGTGTGGCCCGCCGGTCACCGGGTCGATCAGCAGCTCGGCATTGCCGTGGTCAGCCGTGATCAGCGCCGCGCCACCTTTCGCCAGCACCGCCGGCACGATCGCGCCCAGGCAGGCATCGACCGTCTCGACCGCCCTGATCACGGCCGGAATGACACCGGTGTGACCGACCATATCGGCGTTGGCGAAATTGACCAGGATGAAATCGTAGGTATCCTCATCGAGCGCCTTGAGAATCCCATCGCGAATGCCGTAGGCGCTCATCTCAGGCTTGTGATCGTAGGTGGCCACATCTTTGGGCGAGGGCACCAGCAGGCGATCTTCGCCGGGGAACGGCTCCTCGCGCCCGCCGTTGAAGAAGAAGGTGACGTGGGCATACTTCTCGGTCTCAGCGACATGCAGCTGCTTGAGGCCGGCGCTGCTGAGCACCTGGGCCAGCGGAACCTCGACGTCGGCATTCTCGAAGGCCACCTCGACCGGCAGACCCTTCTCGTACTCGGTCATCGTGATATACAGCAGGTCGCGCAGGGCCTCGCGCGCGAAGCCGCTGAAATCCTGCAGCACGAATGCCTTGGTGATCTGGCGCACGCGATCGGCGCGGAAGTTGAAGCAGATGATCGAATCACCCTCGCGCACCGTCGCCACGGGCGCGCCGCCATCCACGACGACCGCCGGCTTGATGAACTCGTCGGTGACGCCCTCGTCGTATGATTGCTGGATCGCCTGGGTTGCGCTCACAGCCTCTCGCCCTACGCCGGCGACCATCGCATCATAGGCCATCTTGGTGCGCTCCCAGCGCTTGTCGCGATCCATGGCGTAGTAGCGGCCAGTCACGCTGGCGACTCGGCCGACGCCGAGCCTGGCCATCTCGCTTTCAAGGTCGAGCATATACCCCAGGCCGCTCTGCGGCATGGTGTCGCGCCCATCGGTGAAGGCGTGGACGAACACCTGGTCGACGCCGTTGCGCCTGGCCAACTCCAGCAGCGCCTTCTCGTGATTCATATGGCTATGGACGCCGCCCGTGCCGAGCAGGCCGATGATATGCAGCTGCGACCCACGCCCTTTGACGTGGCGAAGCGCATCGTTGAACGCCTCATTCTCGAAGAAGCTGCCGTCAGCGATGCTGTCGTCGATCAGCGTAATATCCTGCATCACCACGAAGCCA
>DATFXE010000045.1:0-13354 GCA_035258585.1 Roseiflexaceae bacterium
ACTAGGCATACCCGTACCAAAAACACAAATTAAGAGGAGCCAGGTATGCCTACCGAGCCTCACGTTCACCAGTCCGCCGCGGCGCAGACGGCCAGCACAACTCGCGCGGGCGCCTCTGTCGAGCTGATCGTGCTGCACAACAGCTACCAGCCGACTGCCGCGGCGCTGGAGCAGTACGCCGCACCGGGATCGACCAGCGCCCCGCACTACCACATCGCTCGCGACGGCACGATTACGCAGCTGGTCTCCGAAGCGCGGGCCGCCCGGCACAGCGGCACGACGACGTGGAACAAGCGCTCCCGCAACATCGATCGCATCAGCGTCGGCATCGCGATCGAGGGCGCGCCACTCGCCGGCCTGAGCGACGCGCAGATCGGCTCGCTGCGCGAGCTGGTCGGGGCCATCCAGCAGCGGCAGGGGCTGCCGCCGGATGCGCTCTACCTGTGGGCGGGCGACATCGACCTGGGCGAAGGCCTAAGCTTGCTGCGGCCCGCCGCGCTGCCGCCGCTGCCCAAAGCCAAAGGGCCGGTCGTACTTCACGCCGAGGACACGGAGGCGGCGACTACTCCAGCTCCCGCACCCACCAGCCCGCCTGCATCCACGCCGGCTAGCCCGCCGGCCGCTGGCCAGACTCCCGCCCCGGCCAGCCCGCCCGCGCCGCCCGTATCCGGCAGCGGCCCCTTCCCGATCCCCAACTCGGCCATGCGCTCGCATTGGGCCGACTATGGGCAGGCGCCTGAGGCCACGCGGCTGCTGATCAACCAGGCGCTGCGCCTGCTCGGCACCGACCCTGATGTCTACCAGAATGTGCTTACGCCCGCCCAGCGCAAGTCTCTCGGCGTCAGCACCGATATCGTCTGCGCCGACGGCGTACTCTTTTCATTGCAAGCCGCCGGCTTAGATCTGAACTGGAAGGTGGACGATCCATCCGGCCAGGGCAAGACTGGGCCGCGCTGCGCGAATTATTATCGGCCCTGCGCCGGCAACGCCGCCAAGCTGCGCGACGTGACCAGCGAGCCAGCGCTGCCGGGCGATGTGTTCGTCTATGGTAAAAGCGACTTCGTCCACGACCGTGGCTACCACGTCAATATCTACGTCGGGCTGCTCAGCGGCACTGATGCGAGCGGTCGCACCTATCGGCCCGAGCAGGCCTTCGACGTGGTGGACACCAATATGGGCGACCCCGAGAACAAGCCGTTCCCGCTAAACGTGATCATGACTCGCAAGCGCGGCTTCCCGCTGGTGCGACGTGTACGCCTGTTACAGCTCGAGCAGCTGTACCGTGGCGCCGGCATCATCGCCTGATCTTTGAAGCCGGGTAGTTCCTATCGATCGACCTACGACGAACGCGCGCGGCGATAGCGTGGGCGCCAGCCGTCGTGGCCGGAGTAGTCGATTGTGACACGGAAGCCGAGTCGGCGCAGGTAGCGCTTGCCCCCTGTCACCAACCAGTCGGCGAGCGTGTGCGCGGCGCTGCCGGTTATGAACCCGGCCAGGAACGATTGCGTCTCTTGCGGGTGATTGCGCATCACTCCAAGCAGCGCGTCGCTGAGGCGGATGTGCAGGTCGGGCAGCGCAATGCCAACGCGCGCCAGCAGCCAGGCCGTGGTGATCAGCAGCAGCACCACCATAAGGTAGAAGTACAGCAGGCGCAGCAGCGGCGCAATCACCAGGCCGTGGCTGAACAGGCGGCTGCGGTGCGGCACCAGCCACATATATGGCCGCCAGATCCAGAAGAAGATACCCCAGCGGTCGTCGATCGCACTGTCGAGGTCGAGATCGGGCGAGAACATGATCCCCGACAGCATATGCGCTCCGACCAAGATCGCGGTATTGCGTATGGCCGCGTCGATCGGCAAACCTATCCCCACTAGCGCCGAGTAGCTGATCGGCGCCAGCGCCAGACCGGTGACAACCGTGATTGCATCGTGGACGTGTGCTCCAGGCACGATACCTCCCGTGCGCAGTAGGCAGTCGCCAGTAGGCAGCTCGCAGGCCAGCTCCTGCTTACTGCTTACTGCCTTCTGTCGTCTAGCCTAGCACATTCTTACTAATTGATCAAGTACATATGTGCGTATGCTACAATAGCCGGTGTTCATGTTTGAGGAGGCCGCTGCTATGTTGGTAAACAGCTCTGATCTAGCCGAACTTCTCTCGCAGCCGGAAGGCCAGCAGCTGGCGTTTGTGCGCCGCACGTTTCGCGTCGACGAGTTGGCCGAGACGCTGGCGGCGCTCGCGAATGCACACGGCGGCGCGGTCGTCGTCGGGGTGAGCGGGCGCGGCAAGAAGATCGAGGGCGTGGCGGATGTCGAGGGGAGGCGGCTGGCGGCGCTCGACGCGGCGTTGGCTTGCACGCCGCCGCTGGTGCTGCCATTGCCGGCGGCCGCGCCGCACGGCGACACGACGCTGCTCATCCTGGATGTGCCGTCGGGGCTACCGCACGTTTACAGCGTTCACGGCAAGTACCTGCGCCGCGAGGGGGCGGCCAACCAGCCCATCCCGCCCGATGCGCTGCGCAAGCTGCTGATCGAGCGCGGCGAGACGAGCTGGGAGCGCCTGGCGCCCGAGGGCGCCACGATCGACGATCTTGACCCGAACAAGCTGGCGGCCTACGTGCGGCGGATCGGCCCGGCCGCCGAGGGCGACCCGCTGGCGTTTCTGTTCCGCAGAGGGTGTCTCGCTCGCTCCGACAATGGACGATGGACGATGGACGATAGCGCGGCCTCGAACAATCGTCTATCGTCTATCGTCTATCGTCCCACCAACGCCGGCCTGCTGCTGTTCGGCCGAGATGTCGAGCGCCTCTTCCCGCAGTGCGAGGTCACGCTGGTGCGCTACCGCGGCCGCGAGATGGGCGACGAATTTTTGCGCGAGGATATCCGCGACACGCTGGTGGAGACGATTCGGCGGGCAGAGATCTGGCTGTCCGAGCATATGCGCCGCGGCAGCCGCATGGTTGGCCTGGAGCGCCAGGACTGGGTGCAGTTCCCGCAGGGGGCCGTGCGCGAGGCGCTGGTGAACGCTGTGGCGCACCGCGACTACACCATCCGCGGCGAGGGCATCCGGATCGCGTTGTTCGGCGATCGGATGGAGTGCTACTCGCCCGGTAGGCTGCCCGGCCACGTCACCGTCCAAAACATCATCGCCGAGCGCTACTCACGCAATGAGACGCTGGTACAGGTGCTGGCCGACTACGGCCTGATCGAGCGGCTGGGCTATGGGATCGACCGCATGCTGCGCCAGATGGCCGACGCCGCGCTGCCGCCGCCCGAGTTCCGCGAGACCGCCGCAGGCTTCCTGGTGACGCTACGCGGCCAGGCCGGCGACGACCGCAGCGAGGCGGCGGCGGTCGACACCAGCGAGTGGCGGCGCATGGGCCTGAACGAGCGCCAGATCGGCGCGCTGCTGCACCTGACCGAGCAGCGCCGGATCACCAACAGCGATATCCAGGAGCTGGCGCCGGATGTCTCGCCCGAGACGATCCGCCGCGACCTAGCCGACCTGGTCGAGCGCGGTCTGCTGCTGAAGATCGGCGAGAAACGAGGGGCGTATTATATTCTCAAGTGATGCTCATCTCTTGAAGTGCGACTTTCTGGTACACTGATGTAGACCGTCGGCATCGGATCGGGTAGAGTTCGGTAACATGGTGGGTCGGATGGGGTGGGAATGCGCTGCAGCGCATTCCCACCCCATCCGACCCACAAAATAAAAAGGTCGCTCGTATTCGGCGGGGCCGTACAGCGGCCCCGCCGAATACGAGCGACCAGCCGATTGAAATCCGGCGCTCAAAAGCGTTTTGCTATAGCTGTATCTATTCGAACGAGACATTCCAACTCGCATCCTTGAAAGAGGTTAATGATGGTTCAGATCTCTTCTATGAGCGCCCGCGGCCGCGCCGCACGCCGTTTCGCTGCGCTGGCGCTGGCGGCCGTCACGCTGGCGGCCTGCTCGTTCTCGCCGTTCGGCCAGGCCGAATCGCCGACCAGCGGAATCCCGACGCAGGGAGGGGCGCCCGCCAGCGCTACGCCGGCGGCGACGCAGGCGACCGAGCAGCCTGCCGCGCCGACAGCGGCGCTGTCGAGCCAGAAACCTTCGGGCGAGCGTCCCGCCGGGGCGCAGCAACTGACTGAGCTAACCGGCAAATTCACGTACACCAACGATATCATTACCACCTACTATGTCGAGCACGCTGCCGCGTTGGTCGATATGTACGGCTTTGTGCAGCGCGATAAGGAATGGGAGGCTCCGGTCGACTCGCAAATTCTCGGCTTTATGAAGCTAGACGAGAAGAGCAAGAGCGGCGAATACCGCATCCAGCTGCCCGAGCTGCCGCGCGCCCAGTTCGTGGATGTCAACCACGACGGCAAGCAGGATGCCGGGGTTCAGGTGTTCTCGACCACGTACTGGCCAAACTTGGTCGCCGGCCCGTATTCGGAGGGTGATGACCCTTCGTTTGGCTGGCCGAACTACCTGGCATCGACGGTGATCGATACTGAGAACGAGGATGAGGTGATCGGCGGCAAGCTGGTGGTGTGGGCCCCCGACAACAAGCAGCAGTTCCCGACCGGGTTTGGGCCGGATGGCAAGCTGTTCACCGCCGACGACCCGGTCGGGCCGGTCCCGGCTGGCTACTCGGTGATCGACCTCGACAAACAGCCGTTCGCGATCAGCCAGGACCCTCAGCAGGATCTGAAGCTGTATGAACCCAACGACGTCGCGATCAAGGATTTCACAAAGCTATCGTACAGCGAAGCTTTCAAGCAGATGGTCGACAAGCTGCGCAAAGAGTATGCGTTCAACGGCGTCGAGGGCAAGGCGCCGGATTGGGATGCGCTCGATCGCGAGTTTACGCCGCGGGTGGCCGAGGCCGAAAGCAATCGCGACGCCGAGGCCTTCTCCGCAGCGATCCACGACTTCACGCTGCGATTCCACGATGGTCACGTCGGCATCAGCGAGGACCCCAACATCTCGGCGCTGTTTCGCAGAGAGGCCGGCGGCGGCTATGGCTTCATCGGCCGCGAGCTAGACGATGGGCGCTTCGTCGTGACATATGTCCTGAAGAATGGCCCGGCTGCACAGGCCGGCATGACCGTCGGCGCCGAGATCACCGCGTTTGGCGACAAGCCGATCAAGCAGGCGATCGGCGAGGTCAAGCCGTTCGAGGGCCCGTTCTCGACCGACTTTGGCCTGCGCACGGCTCAGACGCGCTACCTATCGCGCGCGCCAGTCGGCACTGCGACCAACGTGACCTTCGCCAACCCCGGCAAGCCGGCCACTACCGCGCGCCTCACGGCCGTGCAGGAGTTCGAGAGCTATCTTCAGGCGTTGCCGTCGCGCAACGAGGACCCCACCGCACTGCCGGTGGAGGCGCGCACGCTTGAGTCGGGCGTCGGCTATATCAAAGTCAACTCGAACTACGACGACTTAGGGCTGATCATGCGGCTGTTCCAACGCGCACTGAAGACCTTCGAGAGTAACAAAGTTACCAGCCTGATCGTCGATGAGCGGATCAACCCTGGCGGCGCGCCGCTTGGGCTGGCCGGCTTTTTGACCGGCAAAGAGATCCCGCTCGGCCAGACCGAGTACTATAGCGAGAAGACCGGCAAATTCGAGCCCGAGGGCCGCCCCGACAAGGTCCGGCCGTACCAGGAGCAATTTCACTTCGATAAGCTGGCGCTATTGGTCGACCAGAACTGCACCAGCGCCTGCGAGATCGAGTCGTATGGCTTCAGCAAACTGCCCAGCATAATCGTCGTCGGCCAGTACCCCACCGGCGGCGTCGAGGCCGAGGTCGCGCGCGGGCAGTTCGAGCTACCCGAGGGCATCAAGCTCCAGTTCCCAACCGGCCGGATCGTGCAGCCGGATGGCAGCCTGTTCCTGGAGGGCCAGGGCGTCCAGCCAACGGTGCGTGTGCCGATCGACGAAAAGAGCGTGCTGTCGAGCGACGACGTGGTATTGAAAACAGCCGTCGAAGAGCTGACTAAATAAGGACGCCTGTTAGCGCGTTAAAACGTTAGAACGTTAGAACGTTGACATGGACCAACGTTCTAACGTTTTAACGTTCAACGGTTCGTCCAAAAGACTGATTGACTCATCAATCAAGTTCGGATATAATCCTAACTGATTGATCAATCAAGTCTGGATTTGCAAATATCAATAGTCCCACTGGGGAGGTATCACTCTGGAGGTGGGGCCTGGAGTGGGCTTTGCTCGCCCCCAGAGCAGATTTTTCTGGTGGTCGCGCTGGCGGTAAGGCCGCCAGCACGACCACCAGAAAAGGCATCGTAAGAGCTGCGCCCTTCCTTACCTACCCCACTGGGGCATATTGATGCGCCAAATCCCTCAGGAAACACAATGAACAAAAATGAAGAGCAGGAGAACGCCGACCGGCGGCACCAGATTATCGAAGCCGCGCTGAAAGTCTTCAGCACGAAGGGCTTCCATAAGGCGACCAATAAAGACATCGCCCAGGCGGCCGGCGGGATCTCACCCGGCTTGATTTACTGGTATTTCAAGGACAAAGAAGACCTGCTTTTATCGATCATGCGCGAGCGCGCCGCGATCTTCCAGCTGGTCGATCATCCCGAGCAGCTGATGGAGCTGCCGCCGCGCGAAGGGCTGGCGCTCATCGGGCGGACCTACCTGTCAGTATTCCAGGTGCCTGGCAATGTGGCGATCATGCGTATTCTGGTCGGCGAGGCGATTCGGTTTCCACAGATCGCCGAAATGTTTTACAAGCAGGCGGCTCGCCGGTTCCTGGGGCTTCTGAGCCAGTACCTGCAATGCCAGGTCGATCTTGGCCGGCTGCGCCAACACGATACGATGATCGCGGCGCGCAGCTTTCTCGGTATGTTCGTGGTGAATGTCGTCGCGCGCGAGCTTTTGCGCGACCCGACGGCGATCGCCGCTTCTGATGAGCAACTTGTTTCAACGGCGGTCGAGATCTTTCTCGGTGGGCTTGAAGTAGCGGAGGAATGAGCTATGAGATCACGCTTGCTGCCGATTATTCGTAAAGAGTTTATTCATATCGTCCGCGACCCGCGCACGTTGGTCGTGATGTTCTTCACGCCGCTGCTGCAGCTAATCCTATTCGGCTATGCCGCGACGTCGGATGTGCGCAATATTCCGATGGCTGTCTACGATCAGGACCGTACGCCCCAAAGTCGCCACCTAGTCGACGCGTTTGTCCAGTCAGGCCAGTTCTCGGTCGCGCGTGTGGCCGAAAGCGAGGATGACCTGGCGCAGATGGTCGACAATGGCAGCGTTCGGGCCGGCATGATCGTCCCGCCGAACTACGCCAGCGATCTAGTGGGCGGGCGCGGCGCACAGATCGGGTTCGTGCTCGATGGCTCAGATCCGACAGTCGCGTCATCGGCGCTCTCTTCGGCGCGGCTGATCGGCCAGACTGAGGCGACCAATGTCCAGCAGCAAACACTGGCGCGGCGCGGCGGCGGGCTTGCGCTGGCACCGCCGATGGAGGTGCGCACACGCGTCTGGTACAACCCCGATATGGTCAGCGCGGTGTTCATGGTCCCGGCGCTGATCGGTCTGGTTCTGCAGATGCAGGCGACACTGCTGACTTCCTCGGCGATCGTGCGCGAGCGCGAGCGCGGGACGATCGAGCAATTGATCGTTACGCCGATCCGTTCGTACGAGCTGATCATCGGCAAGATTCTGCCTTATGCGCTGGTCGCGCTCCTGATCACCGTTGAGGTCATGCTGGTGGGCACCGTGCTGTTCGGCGTCCCGATCAAGGGCAGCATCGGGCTGCTGCTGAGTATTTCCTGCCTGTTCCTGCTCTCGGCGCTGGGCATCGGCTTGCTGATCTCGACTGTCGCGAACACACAGCAGGAGGCCTTTCTGCTGACCTTCCTGACGATATTCCCTTCAGTCTTCCTGGCTGGCTTGATCTATCCGGTCGCCGCGATGCCAAAAGTCTTGCAATATGTGAGTGGTGTCATCCCACTGACGTACTTCCTGGTTGTGGTGCGTGGCATTATGATCAAGGGAATCGGCGTGACCGCGCTGGCCCCACAGATCGCGGCGCTATCGGTCTTCGGCACAATCCTCATCGTCCTGGCGTCGGCGCGCTTCCGCAAACGGCTAGATTGACGAACGACCAACGACGAAAGACCAAAGACCAAAGATTAGCAATCGACAGGTATCGATAGACAATATCATAGCCAGGGAGAGGCGATCGACAATCAACGAAAACAAGGACAGTTGGTGATTGGTCGTTCGTCCCTGGTCATACCGAGGTGTCATATGCAAAACCGAGCAAGAATTGTCGTCCCGATCGTGTTGCTGGCGCTGCTGCTGGGCGCCGGGTACTGGTGGTGGAACCAGCGCGCAAGCGCCGCCGGTGCCGGCAGGCTGAGCGGCTCCGGCACGATCGAGGCCGAGGACGTGCTGATCACCAGCGAGGTCGCCGGCCGCGTCCAGTCGCTGCTGGTCGACGAGGGCCAGGAGGTGACGACCGGCCAGACGCTGGCGAAGCTCGACCCGGCGCTGCTGGAGGCCCAGCGCGAACAGGCCGCTGCTGCGGTGGCGGTAGCCGAGGCCAACCTGGCGCTGCTCAAGGCCGGCAGCCGCCCCGAGGATATCGCCGCGGCCCAGGCCCAGGTCGACCAGGCGCGCGCCGCACACGACGGCGCGGCCCAGGCCTACGAGAACGCGCTGAAGGCGCTCAAGAACCCGCAGCAGCTCGACGCCCAGGTCATTCAGGCGCAGGCCGCGCGCGACTCGGCCCAGCGCGCGCTGGCGCAGGTGCAGGCCGGCAACCGCCCCGAGGACATCGCCACGGCCGAGGCGGCGCTGGCCCAGGCGCAGACCAATCTCCAGTCCACCAAGGATCGGCTGTCGGCCACAAAGACCCAGGCCGAAGCGCAGGTCCAGCAATCGGCCCTGGCGCTGACACAGGCACAGGCACGCTATGCCCAGGCCCAAATCAATTGGCAGTATGTCCAGGATACCGGTAATGACCCGATCGTGCCGAAAGTCTCCGATGGCAAGGGTGGCACCAAACGGAACAAACTGAGCGACGCCCAGCGCGAAAACTACTACTCGCAGTTCGTGCAGGCCGAGGCCGCGCTGCACCAAGCCGAGCAGGCGGTTCAGCAGTCGCAGGTAGCCGCGGAAGCCGCGCGCCAGGCCGAGGTGACCGGCATCCAGACCGCGGAGAGCCAGGGGCAGGCGGCCGACGCGACGCTCACAAAGCTGCGCAATGGCCCGACCGCCGAGAACCTGGCGATAGCGCGCACCAACCTGATCAACGCGCAGCGCGCGCTCGACCAGGCCCAGGCGATGCGCGGCGACCCGCAGCAGCTCCAGGCCGCCGCCGATGGCGCCAAAGCTCAGGCAGACAGCGCCGAGGCGGCGCTGAGCCAGGCCAACGCGCGGCTGGAGGCAGCCCAGGCCGGCGCGCGCGCCGAGCAGATCCAGGCTGCCGAGGCGCAGCTGGCCCAGGCCCGCGCCGCTCTGCGCCAGATCGAGGTCCAGCTGGCCAAAACCACGCTGACCACACCGCGGGCCGGGCTTGTTCTCAGCCGGGCGATCCACGAGGGCGAACAAGCCTCGCCTGGCGCCGCGCTGATGACGGTCGGCTCGCTCGACACCGTGCGCATGACCGTCTACATCGGTGAGACCGACATCGGGCGGGTGCGCCAGGGCCAGCAGGTGAACGTCACGGTCGATAGCTTCCCAGGCAAGCAGTACCAGGGCAAGGTGACATTCATCTCCCAGGAGGCGCAGTTCACCCCGCGCAACGTGCAGACCAAGGACGAGCGCACAACTACCGTCTTCGCGGTGCGGGTCGAGCTGCCCAACCCCGACCACGCGCTGAAGCCGGGGATGCCGGCGGACGCCACGATCGTCGAGTAGACCAGACCAAAGACCAAAGACGAAGGACGAAATGCCAGCTTGGTCTTTCGTCTTTGGTCATTCGTCCTACGAGGTTTGAATGAATAATCTGGCAATTGAGACAACCAACCTCACCCGCAGCTTCGGCGCGGTCCAGGCGGTCGCGGGGCTGACGATGAGCGTGCCTGCGGGCCGGATCTACGGCCTGGTGGGGCCGGATGGCGCGGGTAAAACCACCACGCTGCGCATGCTCTGTGGCGCGCTGCTGCCGGATGGCGGCCAGGCTACAGTGATGGGAATCGACGTGGCGCGCGACCCCGAAGGCGTGCGGCGGCGGATCGGCTATATGCCGCAGCGCTTCAGTCTGTATGGCGATTTGACGGTGCGCGAGAACATTCTGTTCTTTGCCGACGTGTACGGTGTGCCACGCGCCGAGCAGGGGCCGCTGCTCGAGCGACTGCTGGCGTTCAGCCGGCTCGGCCCGTTCCAGAACCGACGCGCCGATGCCCTATCCGGCGGCATGAAGCAGAAGCTGGCGCTGGCCTGCGCCCTGGTCCACAAACCCGACGTGCTGATGCTCGACGAGCCAACCACCGGCGTCGACCCGGTCTCGCGGCGCGAATTCTGGGACATCGTGCGCGACACGGTCAACCAGGAAGGCATGACTGTGTTGGTCTCGACACCATATATGGACGAGGCCGATCGCTGCCACAACGTCGGCTTCATGCGCGCGGGGGCGCTGATGGCCACGGGCACCCCGCGTGCGCTACAGGCGCTGGTGCACGGCGTGGTGCTGGAGATCCACGCAACGCCGTACCACGAGGCCCAGCAGCGGCTGCGCGGCATCCCCGGCGTGCGCGAAGTCCAGGTCTTCGGCGACCGGCTGCACATCGTCGCCGAGACGGCGCTGCCCGAGGATGCGCTGCGCCGGCGGCTGGAGGGCAGCGATGTGACGCTCGGATCGATCCGGCAGGTCCAGCCGACGATGGAGGATGTGTTTATGTACCTCCAGCGGGCTGCTGATCATTAGCAGGCGACTGTGCGCTGTGCCCAGACTGAGCATTCGCAGCGGTCCTTTTCTATTTTTTTGTTCTTCGTTTTCATTTGGCCCTGCGAGGCCAAATGAAAACGAAGAACGCAGGTGATGGTCGAACCGGCGTCAATCGGGCGCTCCTCCGCGCAAGGGCCGCTGTCAGCGGTGCGCTTTCTATAGCTCGTGGCTGGTTTTTCGGCCCTACGGGCCGAAAAACCAGCCACATAAAGAAGAAGAGTACCACCTATGGCACGCTTCAACGGCCTAGGCATGCACCTCGGCAACCTCGCGCGGCTGTCGGATGCAAAGACGCGCTCGATCAGCCCGGAGAATTTCAAGGGCGAGAAGGGCAAGGGCGGCATGGCGATTGAGGGCACGGGAGCGCAGGCTGCGCGCGGCCTCGGCCGGGGCTGGAAGGTCTCGCCGTCGATCCAGATCACAGCTGGCGAGACGCGCGAGCTGGCCGCGATCGACGGAGGAGGCGCGATCCAGCACATCTGGATGACGCCGACCGGCAATTGGCGCTACAGCATCCTGCGGATCTACTGGGATGGCGCCGACACGCCGGCAGTCGAGTGCCCGATCGGGGATTTCTTCGCCTGTGGCTGGGGCAAGTACGCCCAGGTAAGCTCGCTGGCCGTGTGCGTCAACCCCGGCAGCGCGTTCAACTGCTACTGGGAGATGCCGTTTCGCAAGGGCGCCCGAATCACGCTGACCAACATCGCCGATGATCCCATGATTCTATATTACCAAATCGACTACACCGAGACCGACGTGCCGGACGACGTGGCCTATTTCCACGCCCAGTTCCGCCGCACCAACCCGCTGCCCTACAAGGAGGTATACACGCTGCTCGACGGCGTTCGTGGGCGCGGGCAGTACGTCGGCACCTCTATGGCCTGGGGCGTCAACAACGCCGGCTGGTGGGGCGAGGGCGAGATCAAATTCTATCTTGACGGCGATCAGGAATATCCGACGATCTGCGGCACCGGCACCGAGGACTATTTCTGCGGCTCGTACAACTTCGACGCCAGCGAGCGCCATAACGAGGGCTACATACCCTTCACCAGCCCGTACGCCGGCCTGCCGCAGATCATTCGCCCGGATGGCAATTACCGCTCGCAGACGCGCTTCGGCATGTATCGCTGGCACATCATGGACCCGATCCGCTTCGAGAGCGACCTGCGCGTGACTATTCAGGCGCTGGGCTGGCGCGCCGACCGGCGCTACCTGCCGCTACAGGACGACATCGCCTCGGTGGTCTACTGGTACCAGACGCTGCCCAGCGCGCCGTTCCCAGCGCTGCCGGATCGCGATTATTTGGAGATCATTTAATCATTAGAAGAAACCTCATTAATTTATTATTCCTGGTTTTTTCGCTCTACGAGCGAAAAAACCAGGAATAATAAAAAGAAAAGTACCATGCTGCCGCAGGCTAGAAGCACTTGTGGCGTCGAAGCACATATAAAGAGAGAAATCTTATGAATTCTTCCTACGCAGTAGAGACCGACAATCTGACCCGCCGCTTCGGCGACTTCGTCGCGGTCGATCATGTGACTCTCCAGGTCACGCCCGGCGAGGTATTCGGCTTCCTGGGGCCGAACGGCTCCGGCAAAACTACCACCATCCGCATGTTGTGCGGCCTGCTCGTGCCGACCGAGGGCAGCGGCAAGGTCCTGGGCTTCGATATCGGCCGCCAGAGCGAGGAGATCAAGGCGCGGATCGGCTATATGTCACAGAAGTTCAGCCTGTACCCCGACCTGACCGTGCGCGAGAACCTTGAGTTCTACGCCGACGTTTACAGCATCGCGCGGCGCGAGCGGGCCGAGCGCATGGCTGAGCTGATCGCGATGGCCGGGCTCAGCGGGCGCGAGGGCGAGCTGACCGCCAATCTCTCGGGCGGCTGGAAGCAGCGCCTGGCGCTGGCCTGCGCGATCGTCCACCGGCCGCGCATGCTGTTCCTGGACGAGCCGACCGGCGGCGTCGACCCAGTGTCGCGGCGCGATTTCTGGGATTTGATCTACGCGTTGGCTCAGGATGGAGTGACGATCTTCGTGACAACCCACTACATGGACGAGGCCGAGCGCTGCCAGCGGCTCGGCTTCATGTACGACGGCAAGCTGATCGCGCTCGGCAGCCCCGAGGAACTGAAGCGCGATTCGATGCAGGGCCACCTGCTCGAGATAAGCCTGGCGCCCGACGATCGTGGGGCCGCGCTGATCCGCGCGCTCGACCTGCTCGATACGCTCGACGGCGTGCTCGAGGCCGCGCCCTACGGCGATCAGATCCACGTTGTCGTGCCCGACGTGTCGTCGGCCCTTACGCGGGTCCGCGCCGCGCTCGAAGGCCGGGATCTTGCAGTTGATGCGATCCGGTCGATCGAGCCGTCGCTGGAGGATGTATTCATCTCGCTCGTTCTGGCGCGCCAGAACGCCGGCCGAGCCGAAGCGGCGGCGCTGCGCG